>CAZNLX010000198.1:0-3732 GCA_964573925.1 uncultured Intrasporangiaceae bacterium | reverse complement strand
CGACCCAGAAGAGACGTTAGATATTCAATGCCTATGAAGGCAGCAATCTGGTGTCAAGCCGCCACTCGGAAACTTGTCTTGTCGGCCCAATACGCGATTCAAAACACAGGGTTCCGCACACTCTGACGCCAGTTCGCCAGACATTTTCCGGATGGGTGCAAGAGAGAATCAGCGTTCGAGTAGATCGAGTTTGTCTGGGGCCCCATTCCACTTGTCAGCGTCGGCAAGAGGTTCCCGACGGGCTGCAATCACAGGCCAGACTTTCGTCAACGTGGCGTTCAGCGCGATAAATTTGCGCTGACTATCCGGCAAATCATTTTCAGCAAAGATGGCTTCAGCGGGGCACTCTGGCACGCAGAGCGCACAATCAATACACTCTTCCGGGTCGATCGCGAGAAAGTTGGCGCCCTCATGAAAACAGTCAACCGGGCAGACTTCCACGCAGTCCGTGTATTTACACTTAATGCAGTTCTCTGTAACAACGTAGGTCATTTTGTGCTTTGGGTGGTTGAATAGGTCATCACGAGAGCTTGGGGATGCTCACGCGAAAGTTTCAGTAAAGCGTTACGCCACTTCATGGCGACTCCTGGAAGACCATTGATAAAGGCGGCACTTCTCCAGAGTCCTGTAGCTACATACTCCGGTCGAGCAGCGCACGTCGAATCTGCTCAATCGCATGCGATGGACTCAGTCCCTTCGGACAGACTTCGGTACAGTTCATGATGGTGCGGCAACGGTATAACTTGTAAACATCATCAAGGTAGTCAAGACGTTCAGCGGTCGCGGTATCGCGGCTGTCGACGATAAACCGATAGGCCTGCAAGAGTCCCGCTGGACCGATGAACTTGCTTGGATTCCACCAGAAGGAAGGGCAGAAGGTGCTGCAGCAAGCACAGAGGATGCATTCGTACAGACCATCCAACCGTTCGCGTTGTTCCGGGGTCTGCAGGCGCTCGCGTTCCGGTAGCGCTGTGTCGTTGATCAGGTAGGGCTTAATCTCGTGGTAATGGGCGAAAAACTGGGTCATGTCGACAACGAGATCGCGTATGACTGGCAATCCCGGCAGTGGGCGGATAAGGACTGGTTCGCGTAACCCTTCAATTGGAGTCAGGCAGGCGAGTCCATTCCGCCCGTTAATGTTGAGCGCGTCGGAACCGCAAACACCTTCGCGACACGAACGGCGAAAGGAGAGGCTGTCGTCGATAGTCTTGATTCGGATCAGCACGTCAAGGAGCTTTCTGTCGGCAGGATCCGGTGTGATTCGGTAATCCTGCATGCGCGGCGGCTGGCCGTCGTCCGGTGAGTATCGATAGATCTGCAGGTGCATGATGGATGTCCCCTTATCGTGAAACCTGGGCGGCAATCACCAGCCCCAGACGGATCGTACTTGCGAGAAGGAGTACAGCGATGAGTGACAGTAGCGCGAGACGAGGTATGCGCTGTGGGACATAGTCGAGAATGACGTCGCGTACGCCGATCCAGCCATGCAAGCAAGTTGCGGCAAAGCAGAGAAGGGCCAACGTCGCCCCGTGCCCGCCGGCGAAGAAGCTCTTCCATTGGGCGTAGCTGATCGGTCCTGAAAAAAGCAGCAGCGCCGACCCCCAGATCAGGCCGGCGATCAGTATTAGGGCGGTGACGCGTTGCAGGACCCATGCACGCTGGCCGGAGAACAGCCTCATAACAGCCCTTTCAGTAGAATCGCGACAGCCGCAAGTAGACCAAGCAAGATGACAGCCCGCGCGCTTCTCCGAGCTTGCAGAAGGGCAGTGCCGATCCCGGCATCCATTAGGAGATGCCGCATTCCTGCAGACAGATGATGTACCAGGCCCCACGCTGCGAATGCCAGAATGGTGGTTGCCCACGGCGAAGCGAGCCACGTACGCAGCGTCAGGAAGTTCGACTCGCTCTGTAGCGAATAGTCGAGTCCATTTACCAATGCCGGAAGGCTTACCAGCAACAGCAGTCCGGATATGCGATGCGCTATCGAAGCGATGGCCCCGATCGGGTAACTGATCCTGAACAGATTCAGGAATCTGGGTCGCGAAGCAACTGGAGGGCGCATGCGTTTGCTTTCAGTTGTTAGGACAGTGCCACTTCGACGGCGCTCATCACGGAACCAGCAACCGTCTGGCAAGGCTGATTACGCTCGGCATGATCGGTGTCCCACCGCGACACCCCACGTTGAAGGAAGCAAACATTCAATAACAATCTAGCACTCTAGGTTGGAAGTCAGTCATTTACAATTAGCATTCAAATGCTGGAGAGCATTTCCTCACACGCTTGATTGGAGATGCCTGCGTCTCCTGTTTCCACGGATAGTAACGATGAAACTGAAAAAATTTCTGAGCTACGAATGGGACGCGATCGCCGGTATTGTCACGGCGGTAACGGCATCTGTGCTGCACCTGCTGCACATGTTGGATGAAGAGGTCATGCTGTCAGTCGTGCTGGCCTTGATCGCTTTGCTGTTTATCAACTTCATGCGCCATACGCGGAACAATGAGATCACCGCCGAACAGGTGGACCGCACCGAAGCCGAGGTCCGCAAGATTCACGCCGGGCTTGAATTGCCGGAAGTGGTGCTGGTGGGCCCGCGCCATCTGCGGACCAATCATGAACAATTCTTGAAGCACATGAAGGGTGATTCGATCTGGTTCAACGTCTGCCTGTCGATGTACCGGACGCAGGCGCTATTTGACGCACTACTCCGGCCTGCAATCGAAAACCCGACGGTCCTGTCAATCCAGTTCATCCTCGACGATCGCCAGAAGGATGTCTGGCGCGAGACGATCTTGCCGAAAATCAACGCATGCACTGGGCACGCAAAGGTTCATGAGCCTCGCTGGTGTAGCCTGGAAAAGAACATCTCATTCATTCTCGCCGACAGCCACGCCAGCGAAGGCACCGAGGCCTTGCTCAGCTTCTGGGGAGAGCCTTTCATGGCCGAGGCATCCGAGCGTCAGGCTCCGCGATTTATCTTCCATGTACAGAAGCATTCCGAGTTGCTGCCGCATCTGGTCGAACTCGATCGCTGCTACCGACGCCATCCGGTTGCCGACGAGTAACACACTAGTAACTTTTATTCACTGCTCCGACAGCCATGTCCGGAGTCCTTTCGTGCAGCGCACTGGTGAGGCTTTCAGGCTGCAATGGCCAGTGTTCGACTTAGCTGCAGGTCGCCCCACATTGACACGTGCAGAGCGTAGGACGGGGGAGAGAATCTACGTCGAAGTGAGCTCTTCCCTGGTCAGCGACGAACTCGGCAAGGCCATTGGTTCGGTTGCCATCGCGAGGGATGTGACAGAACGTTTCGTTCGGGCGAAGGCTGCCGCAATTGGCAAGAGTGATTTGATCTAGTCGATGTCCAGTACAACGGCACACCCAGGATACTTGGTTCGGAGCCCCATCAGCGGATATAGCCGAGGTGCCAGCGTAGGCCATTCGGCAGGTATAAAATGCGAACCAGCCTTTCGAAAGACAACGAATCCGAGTAGATGATCGGCAGGCCATGGCCGGGTAGAGGCAGTGAAGATATAAATTTGCTCGCCGAATAGCAGACGTTGAGCTGGGTCAGTTGACGCACCTGCTAATGAAATTGGATGGCCATCTCGACCGGCAGGTTGTGGCCGGGAGCATGAGTTCTCCAACGACCGCTTCAGAGCATCTAAGTTCGAAGGGCTGGGATTTCGCTGACCGGCAGCTCTGGAGAGAGCTGGGTGGCCGCAATGGGCA
>CAZNLX010000197.1:0-3754 GCA_964573925.1 uncultured Intrasporangiaceae bacterium | reverse complement strand
CGGATCTGGTCTTGCGTCAGCGCGGCGACGACGGCGCGGGAGATGGCGATGAACGGCGTCGCCGGCGGGATCTGCAGCACGGGTATGCCGTGCCGCTCACCGGCCGTGACGACACCCGAGGGCACTTGCTGAAGGATGGTGCCCGTGTCGAAGGCCAACCCAGCCACCCCGGCGTGGGCCAGCCGTTCGACGTAGGCCTCTTGCCCGGCGACGTCGGCCGGGCAATTGAGGCCCATGGTCATGAGCAGTTCTCCACCGTCCAGCCACGGTGAGGGATCGGTGAACTCACTCGTGTGCGCCCAGAGCACCTCGCGCTTGATGTGATCACGACCGCTCAACAGCCGCAGCCCGAGTCGCTGATCCGCGAGGAGACCCGAAATGGTGATCGGCACGCTCACCCTTCCTTTGTTGATCGCGTCCCCATGGCGCCCGGCGCAACGGCGGTCTCGCGCAGGGCGAGCCAGACCCGCGCCATGGTGTCGGGGTCGGTCAAGCGTTCGCCCAGAGCGGCCTCTGCCTTGGCGATCCGCGAGCGCACGGAGTTGCGATGGACGCCCAAGGCGTTCGCGGTGTGTTCCCAGTTGCCTCGCTCCTTGAGATAGGCATGCACCGTCGCGAGCACCTCGTCCCCGGCCCCACGAAGGGGCCGGAGAATGACCTCGGCCCATTCTCGGGTGACAAAGGGCACCGGAGACCCCGAACGCCAAGAGTCGGCGCCCCCGGGCCGCACAGCGTGGCACCGCAACTGCATCCGGGTGCGCATGAGATGCACGTCCTCGAGCGGCATGACGGGACCGATGAAGATCCGCAGCGGAGCCCCTGACTCGGCCAGCCTCGCCGAGAGGTCGGCGGGGTCCGGCTCGGGCAGTCGTGGGTGCAGCAGCACCCACGCGTCGTGGTCCGTCGTCGCGCCCCACCAGCGGCTCTCGTGCCCGGGCAGAAGTCCGACGAGTTCGTCGAGGGTGGCCCCGCCGAGGCCCTCCGCAACGACCATGCGCACCCGAGGCGGAGGGAGTTCGACACCAAGGTCCTCGCACAGGTCGGGGATGCTCTCGAAGAGACCACGGTCGACCAGGTGGGCCACCGCGGCCCGGGCGACCCGATCGGCCGACCGTGACGTGCGCCGATGGGTCGCCTCCATCCCCAGCAGCGCGAGCGTCATGAGAATGACGTTGCGGGATTCCGGTCTGGCCACGGACGAGGACGCCGCGACGAGGTAGGACACCACCTGCCCCGCCGACACGATCGGGTGCAGGACTGCCGTCTCACCGCCGCAGGGGAAGGTCGCCGAGGTGTGCGGGCCGGCATGCCGCAATCGGCCGACCACCCGGATGACCTCCTCCGGGTCGGCCGGCCACTCGCCCTTCGAGGTGAGGACCGGCCGTCCGGCCAAATCGGTCAGGACGGCATACCCCCCGATGGCTTCGGCCAGCCGGGCCAGCAGGCCGGGCACCGGCTGAGGATGCGCGGCGGCCGCGACGAGGTGGTGTTGATGGACGAGGGCGTCGCTGAGCACCCGGGTGCGTTCGGCGCCGACCAGTGACCAGAAGGTCCGCGTCACCGTCTGGAACGGATAGCCGTCCGGGACGACGAGCAGCGGCAACTCCCTTCTCGCACAGACTCGCTGGAGCATCGGCGGGACGTCCTGATGGACCGGGCCCAGGCCGAGGGCCAGCGCCGCGACCCCGCGATCGACGAGGCGACCCACATAGCTGCGGCAGCCGGCCGGCGAGGACGGCAGGAGCAGGCCGGTGGTGAGCAGGAGTTCTCCACCGTCGAGATACGGGGTTGGGTCGAGCAGATCGCTGATGTGGATCCCCCGGATCGGGATGTCCGGGGCCGGCGGAGTCACCGGCAGCAGCGCATCGCCGACGAGTCGGCAGATGTCGGCAACCGTGGTGGCACCCATGTCCTTGGTCATTTCGGCTGAGTATGGACGAAGCTGGGATGAATCGTCTAGAGACAGCGACCGAACCCGGCGAGAACATCGGGACACAGTCACCCCAGGCATCGGTGAGCCGCCCACCCAACGAGGAGTCCCTATGCAGGTCCCCGCAGCCTCGGCCCCCGTCTTCCCCACCACCCCCGAGCAGCGGCGCATCCTCGCCACCGCCATCCCGGGCCCCATCTCCACCCAACGCCATCAAGCCCGTCAGGCTATCGTCTCGTCGGCCTTCGGCACGGTTCTGCCGATCTTCGTCGACCGGATGGGCGGTGGGATCATCGTTGATGTCGACGGCAACCACCTCATCGACCTCGCCTCCGGTATCGCCGTGACGACCGTCGGCGCCGCAGCCCCAGCGGTCATTCGACGGGTGCAGGAGCAGATCACCCGATTCAGCCACACCTGCTTCCTCGTCACCGAATACGACGGCTTCGTCGAGGTGTGCCAGACCCTCAACCGCCTCACCCCCGGAGACCACGCGAAGAAGTCGGCGCTGTTCTCCACCGGTGCCGAGGCGGTGGAGAATGCCGTCAAGATCGCCCGGCTGGCCACCGGACGTCCTGCGGTGGTGACCTTCGGTCACGCCTATCACGGACGCACGCTGCTCACCTTGACGATGACGGCGAAGAACGCTCCCTACAAGGACGGCTTCGGCCCGTTCGCCCCCGAGATCTACCGCACGCCGCTGCCCTACACGCTGCGGTGGGGCTCCAGCCCTGAGCAGTGCCGGGATGAGGCATTCGCGGCCCTGGAGGACCTGATCGTCCGGCAGATCGGCGCCGCCCACACGGCGGCGATCGTCATCGAGCCGATTCAGGGCGAGGGCGGATTCATCATCCCGCCGGCAGGATTCCTCGCCAAGGTTCAGGATCTGGCCAGGGCGCACGGCATCGTCATCGTCGCCGACGAGGTCCAGACCGGGATCGCCCGCACGGGAACCATGTTCGCCTCCGAGCACGAGGGCTTCGTGCCCGACCTCGTCACGACCGCCAAGGGCCTGGCCGGAGGGTTGCCCCTGTCCGGCGTCACCGGCCGAGCCGAACTCATGGACGCGGTCCACCCCGGCGGCCTGGGCGGGACCTTCTCGGGCAACCCCGTTGCCTGCGCGGCCGCTCTGGGCGTCTTCGAGACCATCGAGTCCGATGGCCTGCTGGCCCGCGCGACGGCGATCGGCGAGCGCATGCGCCAACACCTGGACCCTCTGGCGGCCGAGTCCGGATGGGTCGCCGAAGTCCGCGGCCGGGGCGCCATGCAAGCGGTCGAGTTCGTGCAGCCGGGGACCCTGACTCCGGCACCCGAAGCGGCGGCAGCCGTCTCCGCGGCCTGCCACCGCCAGGGAGTGCTCACCCTGACCTGCGGCACCTACGGCAACGTCATCCGGATGCTCCCGCCCCTGGTCATCGGCGACGACTTGCTCGACGACGCGATGACCGTCCTCGCCACGGCAATCCGGGGGCTGTGATGGTTTCCGGATACACGGCATACGACATCAGTCTCGACCCCCGCACCCTGACCGAGTTGGCTGCGCTGCCGGGCTCGACACTCCCCGAGGTGTATGCCGCCGTCGCGGCGGCATACACGGCCGCCGCCCCGATGTCGAGCTCCTCGGGTGCCGAGCGAGCGGGCTGGCTGGAGGCGCTCGCAACGGCCGTCGAGGCGGCCGTGGAGGACCTCGTCGCGGTGGCGGATGCCGAGACCGGGCTGGGAGTTGCCCGGCTCACCGGCGAGGTCACCCGCTGCGCCAACCAACTGCGCTTCTACGCAGGTATCGCCCGTGAGGGCTCCTTCCTCGGAGCGACGATCGACTCG
>CAZNLX010000196.1:0-3776 GCA_964573925.1 uncultured Intrasporangiaceae bacterium | reverse complement strand
CGGCCTCGAGTGGGACTGAGGAAGGCGTCGACATGGGTCTGGAAGAGAAGCTCCCCTCGGGGATCCTGCTCACCACCGTCGAGTTGCTCGCGGGCTATATGCGCAAGGCCTCGATCTGGCCGGCGACCTTCGGTCTGGCGTGCTGCGCGATCGAGATGATGGCGGTCGGCACGCCGCACTACGACATCGCCCGCTTCGGCATGGAGCGCTTCTCGGCGACGCCGCGGCAGGCCGACCTCATGATCGTCGCCGGCCGGGTGAGCCAGAAGATGGCTCCCATCGTCCGGCAGGTCTACGACCAGATGCCGGCCCCCAAGTGGGTCATCTCGATGGGCGTCTGCGCCAGCTCGGGCGGGATGTTCAACAACTACGCCATCGTCCAGGGCGTCGACCACATCGTCCCGGTCGACATCTACCTACCCGGTTGCCCGCCGCGGCCCGAAATGCTGCTCAACGCGATCATCAAGCTCCACGAGCAGATCGAGTCCATGCCGCTGGGCGCCAACCGTGAGGCTGCCGCCCGCGCCGCCGAGCAGGCTGCGCTCGCCGCCGTTCCCACCCACCAGATGAAGGGGCTGTTGGCATGAGCACCGACGACCTGGCCAAGACCCAGGGGACCGGGGCGGGCGCCACGACCGCGGTGGGCAGCACCGTCGATCTCGGTATGCCGGTCGTCATCGGCGCGCGGCACGGCATGTTTGGCGCGACCAAGGGTGCGGACACTACCGGTTATGGCGGCCTGGTCGCCCCGATCGTCATGCCGGGTGCCGCCGAGCGGCCCTACGGCGGCTGGTTCGACGAGTGCGTCGACACCCTGGCCGCGGCCCTGGCCGACGCCGGCACGGCATACGACGATGCCGTCGAGAAGGTCGTCGTCGACCGTGGTGAGTTGACGATCTTCGCCGCCCGTGAGCATCTGCCGGTCGTTGCCCGGGCGCTGCGGGACGACCCGGCGCTGCGCTTCGAACTGTGCCTCGGTGTCTCTGGCGTCCACTACCCGGGGGAGACCGACCGCGAGTTGCACGCGGTCTACCACTTCCTGTCGGTTACCCACGGCAGCAAGCGGATTCGCGTCGAAGTGGCCTGTCCCGACGCCGACCCGCACATCCCCTCGATCGTGGCGATCTACCCGGCGACCACCTGGCACGAGCGGGAGACCTGGGACATGTTCGGGATCGTCTTCGACGGTCACCCGGCGCTCACCCGGATCCTCATGCCCGACGACTGGCCGGGCCACCCCCAGCGCAAGGACTATCCGCTGGGCGGCATACCCGTCGAATACAAGGGCGCGACGGTGCCCCCGGCCGACGAGCGGAGGGCGTTCAACTGATGGCTGCCGACCAGGGACCGCACATGGCTACCGACACCGCCCACGGCACCAGCCCCGGGCTTGACGCGCGCCTGGGCGCCGGCGAACACACCGCGACCAGTGCGGCCGAGGAGTTCATCGACTCGCCGGTGTTCACCGTGAGCGGCGCCGGCGACTGGGATGACCTCGTCGACGAGGCGACCTCGCTGCACGAGGAGCGGATCGTCGTCAACATGGGCCCGCAGCACCCGTCGACCCACGGCGTGCTCCGGCTCATCCTCGAGCTCGACGGCGAGACGGTGACCGAGACCCGCGCGGGGATCGGCTATCTGCACACCGGCATCGAGAAGAACATGGAGTTCCGCACCTGGGTGCAGGGCGTCACCTTCTGCACTCGGATGGACTACCTCACCCCGATGTTCCAGGAGACGGCCTACTGCCTGGCCATCGAGAAGCTCCTCGGCGTCACCGACGACATCCCGCGCCGGGCCAGCGACATTCGCGTGCTCATGATGGAGCTCACCCGGATCTCCTCGCACCTGGTCTGCATCGGCACCGGCGGCATGGAGATGGGCGCGACGACCGTCATGACCATCGGCTTCCGTGAGCGGGAGCGGATCTTCCAGATCATCGAGATGATCACCGGCCTGCGGATGAACAACGCCTACATCCGTCCCGGTGGCGTCGCCCAGGACCTGCCCCCGGGCGCCATCGACACGATCCGCGAACTCGTCCCGGAGATCCGCAAGGGCGTCCGCGAGCTCGAACTGCTCGTCAACGAGAACCCGATCGTCAAGGGCCGCATGGTCGGGGTCGGGCACCTCGACCTCACCGGCTGCATGGCCCTGGGGATCACCGGGCCGGTGCTGCGCTCGGCCGGCTTGCCGCACGACCTGCGCAAGGCCGCCCCCTACTGCGGCTACGAGACCTACGACTTCGACGTCATCACCCGGGACACCGCCGACTCCTACGGTCGGTTGCGCGTCCGCCTCGACGAGATGTACCAGTCGCTGCGGATCATCACCCAGGCGGCGGACCGCCTGGAGGCCAGCGCCGGTGAGCCGGTCATGGTCGCCGACCGCAAGATCGCCTGGCCCGCCCAGTTGGCCATCGGCGGCGACGGGATGGGCAACAGCCTCGACCACATCCGCACGATCATGGGCGAGTCGATGGAGGACCTCATCCATCACTTCAAGCTCGTCACCGAGGGCTTCCGGGTGCCGCCGGGCCAGGCGTATGCCGCGGTCGAGAGTGCCAAGGGCGAGCTCGGCTGCCACCTGGTGTCCGACGGCGGGACCCGCCCCTACCGGGCGCACTTCCGCGACCCCTCGTTCAACAACCTGCAGGCGACCTCGCTCATGTGTGAAGGCGGCCAGGTCGCCGACGTCATCGTCGCGGTCGCCTCGATCGACCCGGTCATGGGAGGTGTCGACCGATGAGCGCCAAGGACGCCTCCGGTCACCTGCACGTCAGCGCAGAGAGCAAGGCTCCGTATGCCGCGGACGTCCTGGCCCAACTGCACGAGGACGCTGCCGCGGTCGTCGCCCGCTATCCGGTGAAGCGGTCGGCGCTGTTGCCGTTGCTGCACCTGGTCCAGTCGGTCGACGGTTATGTCACTGGCCGGGGCATCGAGTTCTGTGCCGAAGTCCTCGACCTGAGCACCGCCGAGGTGAGCGGGGTCGCGACCTTCTATACGCAGTACAAGCGCCACCCCAACGGTGACTACACGATCGGGGTCTGCACCAACACGCTGTGCGCCGTCATGGGCGGCGACGCGATCTGGGATGCGGTCTCCGAGCACCTCGGGGTCGGGCACGACGAGACGACCGCGGACGGCAAGATCACGCTCGAACGCATCGAGTGCAATGCCGCCTGCGACTACGCCCCGGTCGTCATGACCAACTGGGAGTTCTTCGACAACCAGACCCCCGAGTCGGTCCTGCGCCTGGCCGATGACCTGCGGGCCGGCAAGGACGTCACCCCGACCCGAGGCCCGGACAAGGTCTGCACCTTCAAGGAGGTCTCGCGAGTGCTGGCCGGCTTCCACGACGGCCGCGCCGACGAGGGCCCGGCCGCCGGTCCGGCCTCGCTGCTGGGTCTCAAGATCGCCCAGGAACGCGGCTGGACCGCGCCCGAGCCGCCCGCCGCTGCCGCCCCGGCCGCCTCCGAGAAGGGGAGCGCCAAGTGACCACGACGCTCACTCCGGTCCTCACCGCCCACTGGGACGACCCGCGGGCCTGGACGCTCGCGGCATACGAGAAGACCGGGGGGTATGCCGCCCTCCGCAAGGCTCTCGCGATGCCCGCCGCCGACGTGCTGGCCACCGTCAAGGACTCCTCGATCCGTGGCCGCGGTGGCGCCGGCTTCCCGGCCGGTCTCAAGTGGTCGTTCATGTCCCCGCCCGACGGTGGCCCGCGCTACCTCGTCGTCAACGCCGACGAGTCCGAGCCGGGCACCTGCAAGGACA
>CAZNLX010000195.1:0-3823 GCA_964573925.1 uncultured Intrasporangiaceae bacterium | reverse complement strand
CGGCGAAGTGTTGATGAGAAGGGCACGGTTGTACGCGAACTGCCAGACTCGTTCTGTGGTGAGTCGGAGTGAGCGAGCCAGGGCCGAGTCGGCCTTGCGGGACGTGCGAGAGGCCGTGCACGACGTTCGCTTCGCACTAGAGGCAGAGGCTGACCTGGCGGAGCGGCACTTCGTCGGGTACCTGGACGAGTTGCTGAGCGCAGGGGAGCCGGGCGTTGCCTTGGAAGACCTCCTTTCCAATCTGGCCGACTACGACATCCCCGTGTTCGCATCCACGGCCGACCTGCTTGCCCGTGCTGCCACGACCATGGGGATGACGGTCGCGTCTTCAGCTCTTCGCATCCAGCCGTTCGACTCCAGTGTCACCTGGGAGTTTGACGACAAGTGGTGGCTGGGATGGCGTCACGAGCGCCTTGTTCTGGCAGACACCACCCCATTTCAGGTCCAGTTCCGGATTGGTACGAACGGGCACCTGTCGGTCGAAGGGCCTGCACTCCTTGCCAAGTCCGCAGGCGAGGTGAGGAGAGCCCCGACCGTTGAGCCTGCCAACGATGAGTTTCAGCGACACTGCCAGGCGATGCACGACCAGGATGTGCTGGCGTGCGTCGCATTCAAGGATGGGACCGTGAGACTCGTTGTGGCCGACGGCCTCGCCATCACCATTCCGCCCAGCCCGGATTTCGAGGCATGGACGGCACGCACATCGAGGGGCCACCTACTCGTTTCACTACCGGGTGGCGGATTGAGCGTCTTCGCGCCGCCCCCTCCGCAGCCGGAAGCGCCCGCATCATGAGCCCCATGTGTAGGCGGGGCCAGCGACCTGACGAGCATTCTCACCAGCACATCAGTGGCCGGTGAGCAATCCCGGCGGCTACTGCATGCACGGTCCCAACGGGATGACCTGCCCCGTCGGCCTCGTCAACCCCGGCTGATCTGACCGCCCGTCCCGCGCCACCCCGGCCCCTCGCAGCCGACCCCTCCCCCTTGACAATGGAACAACGTCAGTTATATAACTAGCGTTGTTCAAACGGAAGGAGGCCACCATGGCCCGACCCAGCCGGGTCGCACCGGAGGACATCGAGCGCGCCGCCCTCGACCTGGTCCGCACCGGCGGCCTCGCCGCGCTCACGGCTCGCGGTGTCGCCGACTCGCTCGGCATCTCCACTCAGCCGGTCTACTCCTGCTGGGGCTCGATGGATGCCCTCAAGGAGCGGGTCGAGCAGCGGGCCGTCGCCTTCATCCAGGACTACCTCTCTCGGCCCGAGCCCGACGCCCCGCCGATGCTCGCCCTCGGCCTGCGGACCGTGCGACTGGCCATGGAGGAGCCCGAGCTCTTCGCCCTCGCCGCGACGTGGATGCGCCGGCAACTCGACGGCCCGCCACCCCCGCCGGTCGTCGCCGCCCTGCGCGCGGACCCACGGCTGGCCCATGCATCGCTCGACCGGCTCACCCAGGTCAACGCCCTGCTGTGGACCTTCACCCAGGGCCTGGCCGCGATGGTTCACCCCGACGGCGCCATCACGTCCCTGGCGCAGGCCCGCGCCCACCTCACCACGGCGGGCGACGCGATCATCGGCCACGTGGCCACCCTGCCCGACCCCTAGGTCCCGCCCGACCCCACTCACCCTCGCGCTTGAGCGCCTGAGGTGGCCACGGCATACCTGGATCGGGTATGCCGCCCGCCCGCCCGCCGGCCCTGCCCAGCGGCTCTGCCTCCGGCCGCGCCGTGCCCCCGCACCGATCACCCCACCCACGGAGCTCCGCCATGCCCGAAACCAGACCCTCGCCCACCTCCGCGAGCGCGCCAGAGCGCGGTGATGCCTTGCGGTCGAGAACCTTCCGAACCCTGCTCTTCAGCGAGCTCGTCTCGCTCATCGGCGACCGACTCGTCATCGTCGCCCTCGTCGCCCTGGTCTACGAGCAGACCCGGTCGGCGGCCACCGTGGGAATCCTCATGCTCCTCAAGGCCGTCCCTGCGGTGGCCCTCGGCGGGATCGCCGGCGCCCTCGTCGACCGGTGGAACCGCCAGTGGGTCATGGTCGGGGCCAACCTCGCCCAAGGACTGCTCGTCCTGCTCATCCCCATGACGGGCAGCCTCACGGTCCTCTTCGTCACCTACTTCGCGATGTCGGTCGTCAACCAGCTCTTCGTGCCCGCCCGGGCGGCGACGATCCCCGACCTCGTCCCACCGGCAGCCCTCATGTCGGCCAACTCGATGTTCGGTGCGGCCACGGTCGGCGCCATCGCCATCGGCCCGGCAGTCGGTGGGTGGGTGGGCGAGCGGTTCGGTCTCGACGCCGCCTTCTATCTCGACAGCGTCACCTTCCTCGTGCCGGCCCTGGCGGTCGCCCTCGTGCGGCTGCCCGCAACTGGCGGCTCACCGGGCATCGGGGGACGTGGGCTGGGCGTCCAGACGCGGGCCGGATGGCAGTTCGTCCGCCGGGACCAGCGGCTGCTCGTCGCCCTGGCCGGGACGGTCGGTGCCTTCCTCGTCGTGGGAGTCATGAGCGTTCTGGGCGTCGTCGTCGCCAAGGACACCCTCGGGCTGGGCACGGGTGGGTTCGGGACGATGATGTCGGCGATGGGCGTCGGCATGCTCGCCGGCGTCGTCCTCGTCGGCCGCCGTGGCTCCGGGGCGCGCATCGATCGCTCTCGCCTCGGCCTCATCGGACTGCTGTTCACCGGTCTCACCCTCGGCCTGCTCCCGATGGTCACGCTCGTGCCCGGAGCCATGCTGCTGGCCGCCGTCATGGGCGCCGGGGTCCTCACCGTCCAGATCTCGACCCAGACCACCCTGCAGGGCGTCCCCCGCGAGATCCGTGGCCGGGTCCTCGGACTCAATCAGACCGCCACCGGAGTGGCCCAGCTCATCGCCACCGTGATGACGACGCTGCTGGCCGGGTCGATCGGCGCCGCCGCCGTCCTGCTGTGCACCGGGTGCCTCGTCGCCGGCGTCGCGCTCGCCCTGCTCCTGATCGTCCGCCCACACCTGCGCCCGGAAGGCAGCACCTCATGACGTTCACCGTTCGCCTCGACCAGATCGGCCGCCACGACCTCGCCCTCGCCGGAGGCAAGGGCGCCGGTCTGGGTGACCTCATCGCCGCGGGCTTGCCCGTCCCGGCCGGATTCGTCGTCACCACCGACGCCTATCGCTCGGTGGTGACCGCGAACGGCATACAGGACGCGATCCTCGCCGCCCACGAGAGCGCGCGTCCCGAGGACCCCGACTCCCTGGCGGCGGCCGCGCAGCGCATCGGTCAACTCTTCGCCAGCGCCGTCATCCCACCCGAGGTGCTCGACGCCATCGACCGTGGGTATGCCGCCCTCCCGCCCTTCGCCGCAGGCCCGGCCGCGTCGGGCGGGTCCCTCGGCGGCTCCCTCGGCGGGTCCCCCGGCGGGGTCCATGCCGCGGACGAGGCCGTCCCGGTCGCGGTACGGTCCTCGGCGACAGCCGAAGACCTCGAGGACGCCTCGTTCGCCGGGCAACAGGAGACCTTCCTCAACGTCATCGGGGTGCCCGCCGTCGTCGACGCGGTGCGGCGATGCTGGGCCTCGTTGTGGAGCGGGCCAGCCATCGCCTACCGCCGTCGAGAGGGGATCGCCCCGGACGACGTGGCCCTCGCGGTCGTCGTCCAGACCCTCGTCCCGGCCGACTCCGCGGGTGTCCTGTTCACCGCCGACCCCCTGACCGGGCGCCGCGACCACATCGTCATCGACGCGACCTGGGGACTCGGTGAGGCGCTCGTCGGCGGTCAGGTCACCCCGGACCATCTCGTCGTCGACAAGGCGTCCGCCGCCCGGTTGCGCGAGCAGATCGCCGACA
>CAZNLX010000194.1:0-3839 GCA_964573925.1 uncultured Intrasporangiaceae bacterium | reverse complement strand
CTGCTCGCCTCACCGAACCGTCGGCAGGGTCACGCTCGTGCCCGGCACTGCTTCCCCGGAGCGCAGCAGGACCAACCGCATCGCGCACGCCTGTCGGATGGTTGCGGCGGCCGCGCCGGAGGCACCGTCACGCAACCGGGCGTCCGTGGCCGAGGCCAGCGAGTAGTTGAAGGCCGCGAAGATCGCCAGGAATCCGGCCACCCGCACGTGTTCCAGGGCCAGCACGTAGGTTCGGGAGTCCGTGGCCATCGACACCAGCGGCCTGGGCTCGAGCTTCGTCCAGGCGGTGATCGTCTCGGCGTCGATCGCCACGAAGCCGAGCAGGCAGAAAAAGGCGAACACGCCCGCACCGATGACCAGAGCGAGCGTGAGCCGCGACATCACCGCGACGATCCGGGCGTTCGCCACCTGTCGGGGAGACAGCGGGCAGCTTCCCGGCACGGCGGCCAGCGCCTGTGGATCGGCCAGCGGCGTCCCGGCCAGCGGTGTGCCGGCCAGGACTTCCCGCAGCTCGGTGGCGTCGTCGAATCGGCGAAGCCGGGGCAAGTCGAACTGCCCTCGGCTGCCGAGGAACGCCGCAGCCAGCACGAGGAGCAGGGCGCTCGTGGCGACATAGGGAGGGCCGCTCAGCCGCCCGACGCTGAACCAGACCCCGGGGTTGAGAAAGAAGAAGAAGACCACACCGAGAATGACCGGCATGGTGGCCGCCAGCGCGGATCCGGAAGCTCCCAGCGAACGCAGGAGTTCACGGGTCAACCACCAACTCAGCGAGGGCAGACCGAACATCACCGCGGTCATCACCGCAGTGAGGACGACCGCCTGCAGCAGTCCGAGA
This sequence comes from uncultured Intrasporangiaceae bacterium, assembly GCA_964573925.1. Taxonomy (GTDB): domain Bacteria; phylum Actinomycetota; class Actinomycetes; order Actinomycetales; family Dermatophilaceae; genus Phosphoribacter. Next base: position 3,004 of record CAZNLX010000194.1, on the reverse strand, counting down.
ACGAGCACCGCGAAGAGCCGAATCTCATTGCTGGAGAATGGCAAACCATCGAAGGTCTCGGGCGAGTGCGGGGCGATTCCGACTGCGATCATCGGGCCGACGACGAAGGCGACCGCCTCGAAGGCCCCGATGTGCGAGACCGCCGCAAAGGGCGGGCGGCGCCGGGCGACGTTGCCGCCCGCCCAGGCGAACAGCAAGACCACGGCACTGATCGAAGCCGCCTGCCAGAGCGGGGCGCTCGTCGAGTCGGGCACGAGCACGAGCATGACGACGAGGAAGATGGCGACGAGCGGCGCCGCTGACTTGTTCGACGTGCCACCGCCGACACCGGTGCCCCGCAGCAGCAGGGTCAGCCCACGCCTGGAGAACCACTTCTCGATGTCGCGGTTCGGTCGTGGGGCCAGATGCTCCCGGGGCCCCGGCCCCTCATCGGCCGGTGCCGCCACAACCGCCGGCCGGGAGCCTTCGGACGACGGGGTCGGCGGTGTCCCGCCCGGGATGCGGGGGGTGCCGATCTCCTGCGTCGGAGCGCCACCGACGAGATCGTGCAGTCGTCGCCACCGCTCGACGTATGCCGCATCGAATCGGCTCAGGGCGCGCGTCCGCTTCCCGCTGTCCGGCGCGTAGTACCGGCGGAACCACCACGAGTCCGGCTTCGCCAGCCGCAGAGCTGCGACAACAGCGACCGGCGGCATGAAAACGCCGACGAGAGCCGAGGGGATCTTGCCCTTGAGCACGCTCGCGACGACGAACGCGAGGTTGACGATGATCGACACCGCGACGACCGCGCTGCCGTCGCCGCCGTCCGGCTCGCCCCCGATCCCGAGCGGGGCGGTGCCCATGAGGAGGACGGTGCAGATCGCCGCTGCCGTCAGCAGCGCGCTGATCGATGCGCGCCCCTCACGGGCCCAGTAGACGTCCTCGACGTGCAGCCACATGGCGAACTCGTCGAGAGCCAGCGCCGCGCCACACCCGAACACCAAGGCCAGGACGTTGAGCGCGGTTCCCGACGGCTGATAGGTCACCAGGAGCAGACCCACGACGAGAACCGCGGCGATGCCCCACACCTGGTGATGGATGTGCACTCCACCCAGGTGGATGTTGCGGAACACACGTGGCCGGGAGCCGGCAGTCTCGGATGCGGGACGAAGGGCTCGGCGCCGAATGGACCGAGTGACCATCCGGGTGACGAAAGCCGTGACGACGAACCCGGCGAGGACCCACACCAGTGGCCGACGCTGATCGTCGATGAGGTCGTCCCACCCGAAGCCTTCAGATCCGAGGAGCATTTGCCCATTATGCGACGGCCGAGTCAATTCCCGCGCACCGCAAGGGTATCCGCGCTCCTCCGGGACCACTGGCACCTGCCCGCAGGCCCGCCGGACCCGGATGAGACAGCCGCGAGATGCGCAGGGCCGACCCGACGACCGCGCCGCGGAGGGCGGGGCAGGTCGATGCATTCACCGTCCTGCCCCGCCCGATTGCCGTGGCCGCAACGCAGAGGCGTCAATGACCCCGAGCCAGCCACTCCCCCACGTGTGGCTGTTCCGTCCCGATCGTCGTCGCGTCGCCGTGCCCAGTGAGCACGACCGTTTCCGCCGGTAGCGACAGCAGCCGCCCGGTGATCGACTCGACGATGGTCGGGAAGTCGCTGAACGACCGGCCGGTGGCTCCCGGCCCGCCGTTGAAGAGGGTGTCGCCGGAGAAGACGACGCCCAGAGCCGGCACCGAGAAGCAGCACGCGCCGGGGGCATGACCCGGGGTGTGCAGGACCTCGATGTCGACATCACCGACCCGCACGACGTCCCCGTCGGCAAGGTCGTGGTCGGGCGGAGTGTCGTACACCCGGTCCCAGAGCACTCGATCGGCCGGATGGAGGTATGCCGCCGCTCCGGTCGCGCTCGCCACCTCCCGGACCGCGGTGACATGGTCGTCGTGGGCATGGGTGCACAGGATGGCCACGAGCCGCCGGTCCCCGATCGCCGCGAGGATCGGTGCCGCCTCGTGCGGGGCGTCGACAACGACGCACTCCCGTTCGTCGCCGAGGATCCAGACGTTGTTGTCGACCGCCCAGGTACCGCCGTCGAGGCTGAACGTCCCCGAGGTCACCAAGTGCTCGATCCCCACCCCTCCCGGAGAACGCGGCAGCCCGGCGACGACATCGGCGAGGGAGGGCGGCATACCAGTCATGCGGAGGCTCCACCCGCGATCTCGACGACCGAGCGCAGGACCTCACCGCGGTGCATCTTGGCGAAGGCGGCCTCGACGTCGCCCAGCCCGATCCGCTCGGAGACGAAGTCCTCCAGCGGGAAGCGGCCCTGCCGGTAGAGCTCAACGAGCATGGGGAAGTCGCGCGAGGGCAGGCAGTCGCCGTACCAACTCGACTTCAGCGCGCCACCGCGGCCGAAGATCTCGATCATCGGCAGGGTCACCTGCTTGTCCGGCGTCGGCACCCCGACGAGGACGACGGTCCCGGCCAGGTCTCGGGCGTAGAAGGCCTGCTCGTAGGTCTCCGGACGGCCGACCGCTTCGACGACGACGTCGGCACCATGCCCGCCGGTGAGCTCCCGGATCGCCTCGACCGCATCGCGCTCGCGCGAGTTGACCGTGTGCGTGGCCCCGAAGTGCCGAGCCCCTTCGAGCTTGCGCTCGTCGACGTCGACGGCGACGATCGTCGTCGCGCCGACGAGCTTGGCGCCGGCGATGGCCGCATTGCCGACCCCACCGCAGCCGATGACGGCAACGGAGTCCCCCCGATGGACTCCGCCGGTGTTGACCGCCGCGCCGAAGCCGGCCATGACGCCACAGCCGAGCAACCCGACGGCCCCCGCGTCGGCCTCGGACACCTTGGTGCACTGGCCGGCTGCGACGAGAGTCTTCTCGATGAACGCTCCGATGCCCAGCGCCGGGGAGAGCACGGTGCCGTCGGTGAGCGTCATCTTCTGCTTCGCGTTGTGGGTCGCGAAGCAATACCAGGGCTTGCCCTTGAGGCAGGCCCGGCAGT
>CAZNLX010000193.1:2360-3903 GCA_964573925.1 uncultured Intrasporangiaceae bacterium | reverse complement strand
CACGACCTGTTGCGCACGTGGCTGCCGAGGCTGGAACCCGGCGGGACGGCATACCTCGTCGTCCAGAAGAACCTCGGAAGTGACTCGCTCCAGCGGTGGATCACCGCCGAGCTGGGTATGCCGTGCGAGCGCTATGCGACCTCGCGCGGCTTCCGGGTGCTCGCGGTCACCGGCTGACCGGCGGGCCGGAGGTAGCCCGCTCGGCGGCATCGAGCATGCCGCGCCCAACGTCGGTCAACCCCACCGCGAGGAGAAGCAAGCCGGTGGAGACCCGTTCGGCCGCCCCCCACTCCCAGATCGCGGTCGGATCGGTCCCGGTGCGCCCGGCCAGCCACTCGGCCCAGTGCCACGGATCACCCGTCAGGAACTCATCGGGGTCCTCGCGCAGCAGGACCCCGAGGTCGTACTCGGGTTCGGCGAGGAGCCCGTCCGGGTCGACGAGGGCGAATCCTCCACCTGGCCGGCTCAGGGCGTTCCACGCGTGGACGTCACCATGGACGAGGACCGCCCGCGTGTCCGTGTGCGCGCGAGCTCGGCGCTCGGCACAGGCGACGGCATAGCCGATGGCCTCCCGTGAGCAGGGCTCGCCCAGCTCGCTCCAGCGGGCTTCGATGAAGTCGACGAGCCAGCGAGCCTTCTCGGCGCCGGTGCGCAGACCTGAGTCGGGCGCCGGCCGCCAGATCGAGGCGGCGAGGTCGGCGAGGGCGGCCTGCCGCTCCCAGAAGGGCAGCTGATGCTCGGCCAGCGACGGCCCGAGGCGCTCCAGCAGCAGCGCGCCACGGTCCACGTCGGCGGCCAGCAAGCACACGCAGCCGTCGCCGGCCGCGAGCCGCAGGGTCGTGATCTCGTCGCGTGCGCCGTGGTCGCCCTGAGGGAGGACGAGCTTGAGGACCGCCGGCTCCCCCAGCGGCCCTGCGGCCTCGGCGACGAACGCCTCGGTGCCACCCGCGAGTGGGCGACCGACGGCGATGCCCCACTCACGCTCCAGGTCCCGGACGAGACAGTCGAGCGAGTCGAGCCACCACTGCGCGCCGGCCCGGAGTGCCTTGCTCACCACCGCAGGTTCGAGGCTCCCCCGCCAAGGAGTCGACCGGTCGGCTGGAGGCATCACCAGGGGTGCTGGTCCGCGGTGGCAGGGCGGGGGTCGCCGGAAGCCGCCACCGGATGCCCGCCGGTCCACGTGCCGTCCGCGACGAGGACGGCCGGGCCGGCCAGCTCCGCGGTCCCTTCGGGGGTGAACGTCACCGTGAGCCGACCGCCAGGGACGTCGACGATCCAGGCCGAGTTGGAGGCGGCAGGGCCCTCCCACCACCGAGTGGCGGCGGCTGCGGCCACCGCCCCGGTGCCGCACGAACGGGTCTCGCCGACACCTCGCTCGTGGACCCGCATGGCGATGTGCGCCGGCCCGAGCACGTGGACGAACTCGACGTTTGTCCCGGCCGCCGGATGGGGCGCCACGTGCGGGGCGACGGTGAGGTCGAGGTCGGCCAGCGCGCTGCCCGGCGGCAGGAGCACGACGGTGTGCGGATTGCCGACGTCGACG
>CAZNLX010000193.1:0-2350 GCA_964573925.1 uncultured Intrasporangiaceae bacterium | reverse complement strand
CCGCCGTGGCTGGTCACGACGGCGTTGAACCCCCGCCCCCGGGCGTCGTCGGACTCGTCGACGCGGGCGGGGCCGAGGTCGACGGCATACCCCTCGGGGACGGTGCGGACCTGCTTGACGCCGGCCCGAGTGGCGATGGCGAAGTCACCGGGGGCCTGCAGTCCCTCCCGGACGAGGTATGCCGCGAACACCCGAGTCCCGTTGCCGCACATCTCGCTCACCGAGCCGTCGGCGTTGCGGTAGTCCATGAACCAGGCCGCCAAGCCCGACTGGGCCCGGACCTCGGGCTCGTCGGCGACATGGGTCGGGACCACCCGGATCACACCGTCGGCGCCGACTCCGGCCCGACGGTCGGCCAGGTGTCGCACCTGCTCGGCCGTGAGGTCGACCCGGCCATGCGGATCGGGCACCAGGACGAAGTCGTTCTCGGTCCCGTGTCCCTTGGTGAAGGCCAGCCCGTCCATGTCAGCCATTCTCGGGGACGGCGGCACTCGTTGCAGGCAGACCGCGCAGGACGGCCAGCGCGCGGTCGAGCAGGTCGGGGGCATCCGCGGGCAGCCAGACGATGCGCTCGTCGGGCCGGAACCAGGACAGTTGGCGGCGGGCGAACCGTCGAGTGGCCACGATGGTCTCCTCGATGGCTTCGGCTTCGGTGAGGGTGCCACGCAGTTGCGCAATCGCCTGGGCATAGCCGAGTGCCGTCCGAGCGGTGCGCCCGTCCTCCAGCCCGAGCGGGAGCAGTCCCTCCACCTCGGTGACGAGCCCGCGCTCCCACATCCGACGGGTCCGAGCGGCGATCCGTTCGTCGAGCCGGTCCCGGTCGAGGGTGAGCCCGATCGTTCGGGTCGGGACGAGGTGGCGGCGCGGCGGCATACTCGCTGAGAAGGGCCCTCCGGTGAGTTCGATGACCTCCAGGGCCCGGACGATGCGTCGGGCGTTGTTCGGCTCGATCCGCCGAGCGGCCTCGGGGTCCACGGCGGCCAGGCGGGCGCGCATCGCCGGCAGACCGAGTCGATCCAGTTCCGCCTCCAGTGCCGCCCGGACGGTCGGGTCGGTGGGCGGGATGTCCAGGTGGTCCAGGGCCGCGCGCACATAGAGGCCGGAGCCCCCGACGAGCAGCGGCACCCGGCCGCGAGCGGCAATCCCTCGCAGGTCGGCGCGAGCCGCCTGTTGGTATGCCGCGACGCTCGCCTCCTGGGTGACCTTGAGGACATCGATCTGGTGGTGTGGCACGCCGCGCCGTTCGGCGGGGGTGGGTTTGGCGGTCCCGATGTCCATGCCCCGGTAGAGGGCGCTGGCGTCCGCGTTGACGATCTCTCCGCCCAGGGCCAGCGCCAGCGCCACGGCGAGATCCGACTTGCCGGTCGCGGTGGGGCCGACGACGGCGATGACGGGTCGGTCAGAGATCGTGGTCACCGGCATCGACGGCGTCGTGACCGAAGGGGTCCGGGTCGACTCCGGGCATCCACGTGTGTCCCGGCTTGCCCCAGCCGTTGGCCTTGATGACCTTGCGGGCTTTTCGGGACTGCCGGTCATCGAGGCGGTCGACGTAGAGCTTGCCGTTGAGGTGGTCGAACTCGTGCTGCATGCACCGAGCGAACCAGTCGGTGGCGACGAACTCGATCGGTGCCCCGGTGAGGTCCTGGCCGTTGACCTTCACCGTGTCGGCCCGGCGCAGCGGGAAGTGCTCCCCCGGCACCGAGAGGCAACCCTCGGTCTCCTCATCCGGGTCGGGCCGGCCGGGGCGGATCTTGGAGACGGCGAGGATCGGGTTGACGACGACCCCGCGACGGGGGACTCCATCGTCGTTGGCCATGTCGTAGACGAAGACCCGCAGGCCCACGCCGACCTGGGGTGCGGCCAGCCCGACGCCATGCGCGGCGTCCATGGTGTCGAACATGTCCTGCACGAGGGTGGCCAACTCGGTGTCGAAGCGCTCGACCCGGGCGGCGATCCGGTGCAGGACCGGCTCACCGTGGATGACGACCGGACGGACGGACATGCGCCAAGTCAAGCACGGCGGCGCGAACCGGCGCGCATCGTGTCCTTAGGGCGGAACGGCTCGGGCAGATCAGCCGCAGGAGCCGCCCGGCCCGCTGGGGACGGAACGGGATTCGGGGGCCCCGAGGGACGGCATTCCCAGCCCGACCGGGGCGGACACGGCCGGTTTGTTCGACCCGGATTCGTTGTGCTGCAAGGCTTCCCAGGCGTCGCCACCGGCGGTGCGGCGCACGGCATAGCTGCCGCCAGGGATGGCTGCGGAGTCGGCGACGAGGTGGTGGGGCGCTCCGTAGGTCACCTCGACGGTGACGAGATCGCCGGGGCGCGGCCGCTGCGCATCGGGTATGCC
>CAZNLX010000192.1:0-3920 GCA_964573925.1 uncultured Intrasporangiaceae bacterium | reverse complement strand
CCCCGGCCACCTCGGCGCGGGCGAAACGCAACACCGCCTCCACCTCGAGACCCGCCCGCAGCCCGGCCACGCACAGGTCCAGCAGTTCGCAGGTCGCCGCCGCCCGCGCTGCTCGGTGCCGTTCCCGAACTGCGGTCGTGCGCCAGCGGCCCCATCGGCGCGGGTCGCGGTCACCGGGGCCTTCCTCGACCAGCGAAGCTGACTGTGCCCTCGATCGGTCGCCCGAGCGATCGGTGGGCACGAACGTCGGACCTGAGCCGGACGGCATACCGGCTCGAGCACGGCCCCAGAGCAGGACCGCCGCCGCGAGCGCAGCCGCGACCAGCCAGGGCGCCCAGGTCCCGGTCACGGAAGGACGCCCGGCCCGAGGAGTTCCGCGAGCCGCTCCCGCCCCGCAGCCTGGTCGGCCCTGCGGCCATCGTCGGCCCGCCACAGGGCCGGCACGACCTCGGGGCGCCGCCCCGGCCCACCCAGCACGACGCCGACCGAGTCCACCACGCGGCACCGGTCCAGGCGCCGCACGTGCAGCACCACGGACAGCGCACTGACCAGTTGCGCGTGCACCGCGGGCATCGACAGCCCGGCCAGCGCCCCGAGAGCCTCGATCCGGGCGACGACGTCGGGCGCGGTGTTCGCATGGATCGTCCCCGCGCCTCCCTCGTGACCGGTGTTGAGCGCGGCCAGCAACTCACGCACCTCGGCGCCCCGCACCTCGCCGACGACGATCCGGTCCGGGCGCATCCGCAGTGCCTGGCGCAACAAGGTCTGCATCGTCACCTCGCCGGCGCCCTCGACATTCGCCGACCGACCCTCGAGGTGAACCACGTGCGGATGCCCAATGGCAAGCTCGCGCACGTCCTCGACGACGAGGATCCGCTCGCGACGGTCGGCCTGGCCCAGCATCGCGCCGAGCACCGTCGTCTTCCCGGCCCCGGTCCCCCCACTGATCAGGAAGGAGACCCGGCGCGCAACGAGTCGGCGCAAGACCTGCGCCCATTCCTGGGGGACCGAACCGGCAGCGATGAGATCCTCGAGGGTGAGCGGCACCCGGGCGGGCACCCGCAGGGTCAGATGCGGCCCGTCGGCGACCAATGGCGGCAGGATGGCGTGCAGCCGCACACCCGTGGGCAGCACCGCGTCGACGTATGCCGCTGCGTCGTCCAGCCGCCGACCGGCCAACGCCGCAAGCCGAACCGCCATCGCCCGGCGCTGGTCCACCGATCCGAGGGTCAGCTCGACCCGTTCCATGCCCGCGCCCTTGTCAACCCAGACCCCACCGTCCCCGTTGACGGCGACATCGGTCACCGCCGGGTCGGCGAGCAATCGGTCCAAAGGTCCAGCACCGAGCACCTGGGCGGACAACGCGGCGCCCACCGCCTGGGCCCCCGAGACGCCGAGGATCGCGCGTTCCGAACGGGCGATCTCGGCGAGCACCTCGGAGTCCGGCGGTCGGCCGGCCCGAATCCGGGCCCACACGTGCCCGTCGATGGTCATGCCAGGCCCCTGGCCCAGACATCCCCGACGTCCCCGTCCAGCAGGTCGACGAGCGATGCCGCGACCGTGGCCAGCGGGCCGCGGGACCGACCCGGAGGTATGCCGCGCACGACGTCCCGGCCGACGCTCGGGTCGTCCTCCAGGACCCCGGACACCGGCAGATCCAGGGCCGACTCGGCATCGGCGACCAGGGCTGACCCGATCCGGTGACCGCGCAGGACGAGGTGGGTGTCTGCCACGACGTGGGCCACCTGCGGGGCCGTTGCCGCGAGCGCAGCCAACTCCAGGACCCCACATCCGGCCACGACCACGGCGGTGCACGAGCCCAGGTCAGCCAGACTCTGCAAGGGGGACTCAAGGGCACCGCGACTAAAGGCCCACCCGCGCGGGACATCGACGACGACCAGATCGAGAGCCGACACCAGGCCGGCGAGGACTCCGCGCACGGCGTCCGCTCCGGCGGTGCTCGGGGCCTCACGATCGTGGGCGACGACGGCCAGGGCATCGGCGCGGGGCAGGCGAGACAGCAGGCCGGGGCCGTCGACCTCACCCCGGCATTCGACCAGATCGGCCCAGCGCACCCCCGGCAGGTGTTCGATGCCCAGCACGACGTCGGCGCCGGGCCCGCCGGGCCCGCCGTCAACCAGGGCCACCGTCCATCCCCGGTCCGCGGCCCGCACCGCACAGGCCGCCGCGAGCGTCGAGGCCCCACTGCCGCCGGAGGCGCCAACCACGGCGAGCACGTGTCGTCTCGGCTCCGCACGCCGGGCCACGGGCTCGATGGGAAGGCCGCGTCCGGCAGCTCGCCGCGACTCGCCCGACCGAGACTGTCTCACCAGGTCCATGCGGGTCAGCCTGCTCGGACACGCCTCCCGGTGCCCGAACGCACCCGATGCCTGTGGACGGTGGGACGAACGACGGCCGGGATGTGGACAACCCTCGGGCAGTGGACACCACCGGGAGGTGGACACGCCGAGAGCCGGAGCCGGGACATGCGACGGCCCCCGCTGGGGGGACAACGGGGGCCGTCTGGCGCGCTGGCACCGGGGGGGAGGGGCCAGTGCGCACCCGCTCAACCCCGAAGGGGAGCAGGAACATTCTCGGGCCTGTCCGCCGGAAAGGCAAACGACGAAACACCCGAATCAACAATTCCACGGGACCACTTCCCCGCGTATCGGTGCGAGCCGGGCGGAACGTCCGGATCGGCCCCGCGCGCTCAACTCAACCGGCCCACCCGCACCGCGTCCGCGACCCGCGAGCCCTCCGCGGCGCCCCGCACCATCGCTTCGGCGGCCTGCTTCAACCAGAGGCCCACTCCCTCGGGGGTGCCCGACGCGTATGCCGTCAACGCACCCAGGTAGGCCGTCCCACCGCCGGCCAGCCAGCCCGCCTCCGGCACGGACACCCCGGTCGGATCGAGTCCGGCTGCGGCCACGAGCGCCCGTTCGGTGGCCCGGGCCACCACTCCGTTGCCCCGCACGAACGGCCGCAGCACGACGAGTTCGGCGTGCACGAGCGCGGCCGCCAGCACGACGGGGACCTCGCCGGCCAGCCCGATGAGCTCTCCCACCCCGGCCAGGCGAGCCGGCAGGTCTGCCGGAGCGGGCGGCATACCGAGGTCAACGAACTCGCGCGAGGTCTCCTCCCCGTGCCGGGGACGACCGACCTGATCCACCGGGAGCAGCTCCGAGGCGGCCGCGACATGCAGCCGGGCCAGCGCCTGAGCGGGCGAGCGCACGAGCAGTCCGCGGACGTGCTCGGTCTCGGCGGTGGCCTGGATCGCCCCGCGCAACACCTGCTCGACCGGGTCGAGGTGTTCCGGCCACGGCCGGGCCCCCCGGATGAGGTCGCGGACGAGGTCGACCGGCAGTTCCGCCCCGTCGAGGAAGGCACTGGCGCGCGCCCCCCGCACCCGCGACTCGGCCGACGACTCAGGGATCCGCCGGCGCAGCGCCTCGTGCCAGCGCAATTGGGTGCAGGCGTCCCGCGCGGCGTCGACGGCCTCACGCACCCCGTCCAGGTCGAGCAGGGACAGGACAGCGGCGCGCACGTCGGACACGAACGGCAGCGTATGCCGTCCGCTCGCCTCCTAGAGTGACCACATGCCCGCGCTGCGCTCTCCCGGCGAGATCGCCCTGTTGGCGATCGGCATCCTCGCGGCGGTCCTGCTGGTCGGCATTGTGTTGCGGCTGGTCCGCCGGCGCCGGTTCGTCGACCCGGTGGACCGGGCCACCTATGAAACCCTGCACACCGCATCGCTGGCGACGAGGTCACTGCGTGACGGGCTGACGCCGGAAGGGGCCACCCGGGCCACCCGGCATCTGCGCTCGATGCTCGGCTCCACGGCCGTGGCGATCACCGATACCAATGCCACCTTGACCTGGGACGGGGCCGGCTCGCACCACCGGGGGGACGTGCGCGCCCAC
>CAZNLX010000191.1:0-3921 GCA_964573925.1 uncultured Intrasporangiaceae bacterium | reverse complement strand
ACCCGGGCAACTTCCGGCTGCTGCCGGACGGGCGCCTGGGCGTGCTCGACTTCGGAGCCGTGAAGCACCTGCCCGGTGGACTGCCCGAGGACATGGGCCGGCTGATCACCTTGGCGTTGGCCTCGGACGCCGAATCGACCCTGGCCGGACTGCGCGAGTTGGGCTTCGTCCGGGAAGGGATCGAGATGGACGCCGAGCGCCTGCTCGAGTACCTCGAACCGTTCATCGACCCGCTGCGCACCAATGAGTTCCACTTCACCCGGGAGTGGATCCGTGAGGTGTTCGGGCACATCAACGATCCGCGCAAACCCAACTACACGGTCGGCATGCGGCTCAATCTGCCCGCCGAGTACCTGCTCATCCACCGGGTCTGGCTCGGCGGGATCGGGGTCCTGTGCCAGTTGGGCGCCACCGTCCCGGGCCGAGCGACCGTGACAGCGCACGTCCCGGGGGCGAACCTGCCACCAGTCGGCTGACCGGCTTCGACCGACCGGCGTCGCTGCCTGACTCACGAGATCCTTTCCGACTGAGCGATGAGACCGGCGCCTCGGGTATGCCATGAGAGTGTCGCCTCGCGTAGCCATGAGAGCGTCGGTGAGGCAGTGGCTAGTGCCGCGATCGCAGCACCTGCCGCTGCCTCACGGAGGTTCTCCCACGCGCGTCGGCCGCACTCGGCTGCGGGCTTCCTCCGCGCGGTCACCACCACTCGGAGTCGAGTTTCCCCTCGATGCTGCGCACGTTCCTGCGCACGCAGACGGGGCAGGTCCAGACGACGCGCCCCCGCTCCACCCCGCGGGCCCAATCGAGCGTCGATGCGGCACCGCCGGCTTCAGAGGGCACTGATCCACAGGTCGAGCACACAACCCTCTCGTCGGTCACGCGGACTCCTTCCGGTGGGCTGCGGCCGGCGCCGCCCCGATCCACACCCTGGCACGGGTGCTGGCCGGTCTGCCAGGGCTCAGGATCGGTAACCCAGCCCCAGCATCGCCGCGAGGCCGAGGGCGCTGCGCGCGGAGTATGCCGCGGTCCACAGCCCGCCGTGCGCCGCCTGGTGTGCTTCGTCGAGCCACGGGTGTCCGAGCGTCGGGGTGCCGGTGCGCAGGTCGTGGACGAGGACGGCCGCCATGAGGGTGTTGGCCGTCGCCGGGTCGAAGACCTCCAGCCCGAACCGATGGGCTCCGGCGTAGGCCGCGGCCAAGGCCCGGTTCTTCACGACGGAGCGGGTCCGCGTCGGCGGCGCGACGGTGAGCGAGACGGTGGCACCCTCGGACCGGGCCGAGGTCGCGCGCCAGCGCTGGATCCGTTTGGCGAGAAGGTAATTCGGCCCCTGTTGCGGGACGATGGCATCGGCGATCCCGGGATCGGCACCGGGGGCGTAGTTCTGGTTGAGCAAGCGCCCGCCGGACAGCCCACGCAATGGCCCCCGCAGCGCCTTGCTCACCGTCGCGTTCGCGTATGCCGCCTCGGCTCGCCGCACGTCCTCACCAGGCACGGCGAAGACATCCGTGGGAGTGGCGAGAAGAGCCAGGGCGGTGTCGGGCCGGTGATAGCGCAGGCACTCGGTCAGTGCGTCGACGGCCACGCTCACCCGGACGTTCTCGGCACCGTCGGCGTAGACGTAGTTGCCGAGCACGAGGGTGCCCGGCTGATCCTGCAACCAGGTCGTCAGGCTCGGCCAGTCGGTGACCAGGTCGACGCCGGCCCGGTCCGGGATCGGCCCCGCGCCGGCTGCCGCGGGAATGGCCACGGTGCCGGCATACCGCCGGGTCACCGACAGCAGCGTCCGCCAGAGGTCCGGACGCGGCAGGTCGACGGCGACCACCTCGGCTCCCCAGCGCAGCAGCGCCCGCATCGGCCCCATCTCCGATCCGGCACCGAGGACGATGAACCGCAGGTCCGACACGTCGAGCCACTCGGGATGGACCGCCACCTGCCGCACAGCTTCGGCGCAGGAGGGTTCGAGGATGCCGCGCCGGACCCATGTCCCGAGTTGGTCCTGCAGCGCCGCACCGGCGATCCGGCGTCCTCGGAACGGCAGGGTGAACGCCGTCTCGGCCTGACCCGAGCCGCGCACGGTCTCGGTGACCAAGGGTCGGATCGGGTCGGACCGTGCCTCACCCAGCGGGACCTCGGAGCCGTCGGCACGCCCCCACCGCATCCGCGAGTGGACCGCAGACAGTCCGCAGTCCGCGATCTCGACCGCGGCGGCGGCCGAGCCCAGTCCGGCCTCGACGAGGCGCCGGAAATGGACCGGGTATGCCGCGCGCCAGCCGGCCTCCCCCAGCACGGCGCGGGCCCCGACCGGGTCGACCGGCTCCAATGCGTCGGCGACGATGGCGCGGCCGGTCGCCGTGGTGCTCCGGGTCGTGCCATCGGACGGGAAGACGACCCCGGTGGCGTTCCGCTCACCCACGCGCGTGCCCCCGGTCCTCGGACGCCTCGACCGGTCGTTTCGCGGCGGCCTTGGCGGCCTGCTTGAACTCACGGACCTTGAGGAGGGATTCGGCGTCGACGACGTCCGCCACCGACCGGAAGGTGCCCTCGGCGGCATACGGGCCGATCGCCTCTCGCCACCCGGGAGGTCGGACACCGAGTTGCTTGCCGAGCAGAGCGGCGAAGATCCGGGCCTTCTGGTCGCCGAAGCCGGGCAACGCGTTGAGGCGGCCGAGAAGCTGCTCGGTGTCTGCCGCGCCGGTCCAGATGCTCTCGGCGTCACCGCCGTAGTGGTCGACGACGTGGGCCGCGAGCTGTTGGACCCGCCCGGCCATGGAGCGCCCGTAGCGGTGGATCGCCGGGGGTGTGGCAGCCAGGTCGGCGAAGGCCACCGGGTCGGCGGCGGCGATGGCTGCCGGGTCGAGGGTGCCGAACCGCGCCAAGAGCTTGGCCGGTCCGGCAAACGCGCGTTCCATGGGGAACTGCTGGTCCAGCAGCATCCCCACCAGGAGCGCGAAGGGGTCGCCGGACAGAACCTCGTCGGCCTCGGGGTCTTGGGCAAGGCAGAGGACGGCATGCACGGGCGCACTGTATGCCGCCCGCTCACCACCGCGCCGGGACTGCGGTCCCGGACGGCGCCGGACCGGGGGCGCCGGATCGACGGACGGTCGCTGTCGCGGTCTCGACGGCACCGTGGCGCAGCGCATGAGGCAGTGGCGGATGAGGTATTCACCTCACCCGCCACTGCTTCATGGACGTCACCACGCCTTGCCGGCGTCACCGCCCGCGTTCAGGCGTGCGGTGACCGGCGCTGACGCCGGATGTGCAGGGAGACCAGGCGGGCGCTGCGCCGGATGCCGACGCGACCCGCGTGGGCCTCGCGCTCGGCATGTCGGGCACGCGCGAGCTGTTCGTGAAGGGGCTGGTACATGAGAAGTCCTTTCCGGACCGTTGTCGAGGGTGAACGAGCTGCAACCCCGGGATCGGGGAGGCACCGCAAGCCCGGGGAAGTGCCGGGAGACACATGGAGGGACCGAGGGCAGGGCGCGCCGCGCCCAAGCCTCAGGCGGCGACGTCGGCCTTGCGAGGCCGACCACGCGGACGCTTGCGGGCGACGACGACGCCCTGGACGAGCAACTGCCCGCCCCAGACGCCCCACGGCTCGCTCCGCTCGAGCGCCCCCGAGAGGCACCCGACGCGGGCCGGGCACGTGCCGCACAGCGACTTGGCGAACTCGACGTCCTCCGGTCGCTCGGCAAACCACAACTCGGCGTCGTAGTCGCGGCACGGGATCCCGGACCCGACGGACATCGCTGCCGTCTGGGTATCGATCAACGTGCTCAACTGCATCGGTGTCACCTCCCTCTCCTGGCGACCGGCCGCGGTAGCGGTGGCCGTTCCGTTCTGTCGGCTCGCGGTGCCCTGGTGAGGGCTGCGAGCCGTTCGCGCATCGTCGTCACGAAGTCGCCGATGCCGTACCAGCGGCTA
>CAZNLX010000190.1:0-3963 GCA_964573925.1 uncultured Intrasporangiaceae bacterium | reverse complement strand
CGATCATGGGCGCCAAGAAGAAGCCGATCACCACGTGGTCGCTGGCCGACCTCGGCGTCGACGCCTCGGCCGTCGGCCTCGGTGCCGCGAGCGTGCGCACCGTCGACGTCGCCCCCACCCCGGCGCGTGCCGCCGGAACGATCGTCACCGACGACGGTGAGGGTGCCGCCCAGCTCGCCGGCTTCCTCTCCGACCGCGGCTTCATCTGACCTCCCGGCGACCCCGTCGCCCTCCCCCACCCGACAGATCGCCGCGAGCACGCGGCATACCACCCAGGAGACTCAACGTGTCGGAAGTCCTCGTTCTCGCCGAGACCACCGCGGCCGGCGTCCGCAAGCCCACCCTCGAACTGCTCACCGCAGCCCGTGCGCTCGGCGAGCCCGCCGCCGTCGTCTTCGGCGAGGCCAGTGACGCCGTCGTCGCCGCTCTCGGCGAATACGGTGCGACCAAGGTGTATGCCGTCGCCGCCCCCGAGGTCGGCGACTACCTCTCGCTGCCCAAGGCGGAGGCGGTCGTGCAGATCGCCGGTGCCGCCAACCCGGTCGCGATCCTCGTCACCAGTGGCCCGGAGGGCAAGGACGTCGCCGCCCGGGTCGCCGTTCGGCTCAACTCGGGCATCGTTCCGGACGCGACTGCTGTCGCCCTCGACGGAGACGCCGTCGTGGCCACCCAGACGGTCTTCGCCGGCCGGTGGCAGGCCCGCAGCAAGGTCGTCCGCGGCCCGGCCGTCGTGACGATGCGCCCCAACGCGACCTCGGCCGAGGCCGCTCCTGCCAGCGCGGCAGTTCAGGCCGTCGACGTGACCGTCAGCGAGTCCGCCAAGGGCGCCAAGATCACCTCGCGTGAGCCCAAGGTGTCCACCGGCCGGCCCGAGCTCACCGACGCTGCCGTCGTCGTCGCCGGTGGACGCGGCGTGGGCTCGCAGGAGGGTTTCGCGGTCATCGAGCAGACGGCCGACGCCCTCGGCGCCGCGGTCGGCGCCTCGCGCACCGTCACCGACCAGCACTGGGCTCCGCACGAGTTGCAGGTCGGCCAGACCGGCAAGACCGTCGCCCCGTCGCTCTACCTTGCCGCGGGCATCTCGGGCGCCATCCAGCACCGGGCCGGCATGCAGAGCAGCAAGACGATCGTCGTGGTCAACAAGGACCCCAAGGCACCGATGTTCCAGCTGGCCGACTTCGGAGTGGTGGGCGACCTGCACAAGGTGCTGCCCTCGCTCATCGACGAAGTGGGCAAGCGCAAGGGCTGAGTGCCGTTTGTCCCTCTCCCGTCCTGACGGCACGAAGGAGCTCGATTCGCGATGTGGGTTCGGTTCATCCTCGGCGCACTGCTGACTCTCGTCTGCCTCGGCATCGCCGGGCGACGGGTGTACTTCCTCTACCGGGTGGGCAAGACCTTCCAGCCGTTGGAGGCCGAACGCCGGGTCGACCCCGGCTCGGCCGTGCGTGCCGAGGTGGCCGAAGTCGCCTTCCAGCGAAAACTCCTGCGCTGGACGGTGCCCGGAGTCGCGCACTTCCTCGTGTTCTGGGGCTTCATGATCCTGCTCTTCACGATCGTCGAAGCCTTCTTCGGCCTCGTCAAGGCGGACTTCCAGATCCCGGTCCTGGGCAACTTCGCCTGGTTCGGGTTCATCGAGGATCTCTTCGCCCTGCTGTGTGTGCTGGCCTTGGTCGTCTTCACGATCCTGCGCATCCAGCAGGCACCGAAGAACATCGGTCGGCGTAGCCGGTTCTTCGGCTCGCACATCGGTCCCGCCTGGTTCGTCCTCTTCATGATCTTCAACGTCGTGTGGACCCTGCTGGCCTACCGCGGCGCCTCGATCAACGCCCAGGAGCTGCACGAACCGGCCAACGCCGACAAGATGGGCTTCCTCCACGGGGCCTTCGCGTCCCAGTGGTTCGCCGCGATCCTGCCCAAGACGAACGTCGAGTTCTGGGAGACCTTCTTCCTGCTGCTGTCCCTCGCGGTGCTGCTGGGCTTCACGGTGTTCGTCACCTACAGCAAGCACATGCACATCTTCGCCTCGATCCCCAACGTCGCCTACGCTCGCCGCCCGCGGGCCCTGGGCGCGCTGGAGCCGGTGTTCTGGCAGGGCAAGAAGATCGACTTCGAGGACCCGGGCGACGACGACGTCATGGGTGTCGGCAAGATCGAGGACTTCACCTGGAAGGGCCTGCTCGACTTCGCCACGTGCACCGAGTGCGGCCGTTGCCAGAGCCAGTGCCCGGCGTGGAACACCGACAAGCCGCTCTCGCCCAAGGTCCTCATCATGGGCCTGCGCGACCACTCGTTGGCCAAGGCCCCCTACCTGTTGGCCGCCAAGGGCGAGGACGGCACCGTGCCCGAGGGCGGCATACCGGAGGCAGCAGCGGCAGAGGCCGCGAAGCCGCTGGTCGGGCCGGAGGGTGACGAGAGCGCCCACGTCGGCGAGCACGGGATCACCGGCGAAGGGGTCATCCCCTTCGACATGCTCTGGTCCTGCACGACCTGTGGCGCGTGCGTCGAACAGTGCCCGGTCGACATCGAGCACATCGACCACATCGTCGACATGCGCCGCTACCAGGTGCTCATGGAGGGCGCGTTCCCGGAAGAGGCCGGGATCATGCTCAACAACCTCGAGCACGCCGGCGACCCGTGGGGACTGGGCCGCTCCGCGCGACTGGAGTGGGCCGAGAGCCTGGACTTCGAGGTCCGGGTCTACGAGGGCGACACGATCCCCGACGACGTCGAGTACGTCTACTGGGTCGGCTGTGCCGGTGCCCTCGACGACACCGCCAAGCGCACCGCCCGAGCCGTCGCCACGCTCCTGCACGAGGCCGGCGTCGAGTTCATGGTCCTGGGCGAGGCGGAATCCTGCACGGGTGACCCGGCCCGCCGGATGGGCCACGAGTTCCTCTTCCAGATGCTCGCGATGCAGAACGTCGAGGTGCTCAACGAGGCCGGCGTCAAGCGGATCGTCGTCACCTGCGCGCACTGCTACAACACCCTCGCCAACGAATACCCGCAGGTCGGTGGGCACTACGAGGTCGTCCACCACACGACCCTGCTGGCCCGGCTCGTCGCCGAGAAGCGGCTCACCCCGGTCCAGCGGGTCGACGCCGCGGTGACCTACCACGACCCGTGCTACCTCGGCCGGCACAACCGGATCTTCGCCGCTCCGCGCGAAGTGCTCGGTGCCATCCCGGGCACCCGGGTCCAGGAGATGCCCCGCAACCAGGAACGCTCCTTCTGCTGCGGCGCCGGCGGCGCCCGGATGTGGATGGACGAGAACCTCGGGGAACGGATCAACCAGAACCGCGCCGACGAAGCCCTGGCCACCAAGCCCGACGTCGTCGCGGCCGCCTGTCCCTTCTGCATCACCATGCTGTCCGACGGCGTCGCACAGCGGCAGCAGGAAGGCACCGCCGCGGCAACCGTCGCGGTGACCGACGTGTCCGAAGTGCTCCTGCGCTCGGTCCGCCCCGATCTCGCGGAGTCCATGTCCGCCTCGTAGGGCGCGCGGGCGGCATACGCCCCCGGGTGTCCTCACCAGCTTCACCGAACTGAACCGCACATCTGATCTGCCCGCTATCCGACCTACCGCAGCAAGGACGCGCCATGACCGACACCGCCCAGACCTCCGGACACGCGCTCGGCGCCGGGCTGGACCTGGAGACCCTCAACCTCATGCTCGAGACGCTCGGCGACTTCGTCGATGGCGTGCTCAGCCCCGAGTTGCAGTTGGACCTCGACCACGAGGACCGGTGCCCCGAGGACATCGTGCGGCTCATGTCCGACCCGGAGCAGCTCGGCGTCACGGCAGCCTTCATCCCGGGTGCCTATGACGGCATGGACGGCGGCGCCTTCGACTCCTACCGGATCTGCGAGCTCATGGCCCGCAAGGACCTCGGTCTGGGCACCGCGGTCTTCGCGACCTTCCTCGGCTCCGACCCGGTCGTCGTCGGCGCCACCGAGGAGCAGAAG
>CAZNLX010000189.1:0-3982 GCA_964573925.1 uncultured Intrasporangiaceae bacterium | reverse complement strand
CCCCTGGTGATCCGGCTGGCCCAAGGCCCCCTGCACGAGGGCAGCGCGCGGGTGGCCGATCCGTTGGCCGCCGACGAGAGTGCCGCCGGCGATTGACCGGAGCCGCGCATCCCGCG
The DNA here is from genome assembly GCA_964573925.1 of uncultured Intrasporangiaceae bacterium. Lineage (GTDB taxonomy): Bacteria > Actinomycetota > Actinomycetes > Actinomycetales > Dermatophilaceae > Phosphoribacter. The sequence goes on along the minus strand of CAZNLX010000189.1, from coordinate 3,866 downwards.
CGAACCGGTCGGTCGTAGCGCAGACGACTTCCGTCCTGCCGCACCCGCGGCGGTGACGACGCACACCGCGCCACGCGGTGACGACAGGCCTGAGGCCTGGGGCGTGTGGGCGTCGCCGTGTGGGTGACGAGAGGACGCCGCATGGCATCCACCGATATCCCGACCGGACCCGAAGCCGGCCTGCCCGGGCTCGACGCAGCCCTGCCGGAACCCGCCACCAGACCCCGCAGGGCCAGCCGGACGCGGGCCAAGGTGGCACCGGCCCGGCAGACCCCCGAGCCTGCGCTTGAGGCCGAGCTGCCTGTGACCGCGCAGTCCGCGGCCGTCCCGGCCCCGGAAGCCGCCATGGCCCCGGAAGCCGCCATGGCCCCGGAAGCCGAGCCGGCGGCGAGCAAGCCGGCCCGTCGGACCCGCAAGGTGGCTGCTCCGGCCGCGCCCCCGCAGGCCGCTCCGGCCGCTCCAGCCGCTCCAGGTGCCCTGGCCGAACCGGCCCCGGCCAAGGCGCCGGCTCGCAAGCGGGCATCGCGGCGGGTGACGAGCGCCGTGGCCACCCCCGAACCGGTGCCGGCGGTCCCCGCGGCCGACACCCCGACGAGCGAGGCCCCTACCGAACTCGAGCCAGTGGCCGCGGTCGAGGTCACGGCCGAGACCACACCCGCCCCGGCTGCCCGCTCGCCGCGCAAGCGTGCGGCCCGCAAGAGCACCACCCCGAGCCCGGCCCAGCCCGACCCTGAGCTCGCCGACCAGGCCGAGCCCGCGAGCCAGGCCGACCAGCCGGTCGACCCGGCGAACGAAATGGCGGCCGATGTGACAGCCGAGGCGGAGCCGGACGTGGAGCCGGACGCGGAGGCCCAAGCCGTCGAGGATGCCGATGCCGTTCCGGCGGCCGTGCCGAGCTTCGGGGTGCTCTTCCAGGCGCCTGTCGTCGTGCCGACCCGCCGCCGGGCTACCCGCCCGACGGGAACCCCCGTGGTGCCGGTCGCCTTCCAGGACGCTCCCGCGGGCGACCCCGACCCGGCCGAGCCCACCGACGACCAGGCCGACACCACCGACGAGGAGTCCGGCGGCCCGTCCGGCGCCGAGGAGGGCACGAGCCCCGCTGCGCGGCGTCGCCGTCGCCGGGGCGGCAAGGGTCGCCGGGGTCGGGGCACAGACGGTTCGGTGGCACCCGGGGACGCCCCCGAGTCCGACGACGCCGTGGCTGCCGAGCCTGACGAGTCCGACGAGGACCAAAGCGGCGACGAGGTGGCGGACGAGGACACCGAAGCCACCGCCGACGGCCGCACTGACGTGGCCAGCCGGCGCCGCACCCGGCGCCGGCGCCGTGGCGCCAGCGCAGGTGAGGTCGAGGACGCCCCGGGCGTTGTCACCCGAGTCCGGGAGGCCCGTCCGGCCCGCGACGAGGTCGTCGGGGTGCGCGGTTCGACCCGGCTGGAGGCCAAGAAGCAGCGCCGCCGCGAGGGCCGCGAGGCCGGTCGGCGTCGCCAGGTCATCACCGAGGCCGAGTTCCTGGCCCGGCGCGAGAGCGTCGAGCGGGTCATGGTCGTGCGGGCCAAGGACGGGCGCACCCAGATCGGCGTCCTTGAGGACGGGGTGCTCGTCGAGCACTACGTCTCCCGCGAGACGAACGCCTCCATGGCCGGCAACATCTACCTCGGCAAGGTCCAGAACGTCCTGCCGTCGATGGAGGCCGCCTTCGTCGACATCGGCCGGGGCCGCAACGCGGTCCTGTATGCCGGTGAGGTCAACTGGGATGCGGCCGGCATGGAGGCCGGCGCCTCCAAGCGGATCGAGAACGCCCTCGAGTCCGGCCAGTCGGTGCTCGTCCAGGTCACCAAGGACCCGATCGGTCACAAGGGCGCCCGGCTCACCTCGCAGGTCTCGCTGCCGGGCCGCTACCTCGTCTATGTCCCGGACAGCTCGATGACCGGGATCTCCCGCAAGCTGCCGGACACGGAACGCAACCGGCTCAAGCGGATCTTGCGCGACGTCGTCCCCGAGACCGCGGGTGTCATCGTCCGCACGGCCGCCGAAGGGGCGTCCGAGGAGGAGCTGCGGGCCGACGTCGAGCGGCTCACCGCGATCTGGGAGCAGATCAAGGCCAAGGCCGAAGCGGCCACGAGCGGGAAGAAGGGCAAGGGCAGCGCGCCCATGCTCCTGCACGGCGAGCCCGACCTCACCGTCCGGGTGATCCGCGACGTCTTCAACGAGGACTTCACCCAGATGGTCGTCGCCGGTGACGCGGCCTGGTCACAGATCACCGACTACGTCGGCTCGGTGGCTCCCGACCTGGCCGCTCGCCTCACCAAGTGGACCGGCGAGCGGGACGTGTTCAGCCATCACCGGATCGACGAGCAGATCGCCAAGGCGATGGACCGCAAGGTCTGGCTGCCCTCCGGTGGGTCGCTCGTCATCGACCGGACCGAGGCGATGACCGTCGTCGACGTCAACACCGGCAAGTTCGTCGGCGCCGGCGGCAACCTCGAGGAGACGGTCACCCGCAACAACATCGAGGCCGCCGAGGAGATCGTCCGGCAGCTACGGCTGCGCGACATCGGCGGGATCATCGTCATCGACTTCATCGACATGGTCCTGGAGTCCAACCGCGACCTCGTCGTCCGTCGCCTCCTGGAGTGCCTCGGCCGGGACCGGACCAAGCATCAGGTCGCCGAGGTGACCTCGCTGGGGCTGGTCCAGATGACTCGCAAGCGGGTCGGGTCCGGGCTCATTGAGGTGTTCTCGGAGTCCTGCGACCACTGCAACGGCCGCGGTTACCTGGTGCACTCCGAGCCGGTCGAGCGCTCCGGCTCGGCCGCACCCGAGGCCGAGCCCGCGCCCGCCGTGGCTTCCGGCGGCGCGCCTCGATCCCGGTCCCGCCGGGGCCGCTCCGGTATGCCGTCCGAGCAGTCCCAGCCTCAGGTCGCCACCCTGCCCACGCCCGCTCCCGGCGGCCCAACCCCGGCGCAGATCGCGGCGGCCGCTCACGCGGCAGCGCTCAAGAGCGTCTCGGCGGCCGAATCCGAAGGCTCGACAGATGAACCGGCCGAGGCCGTCCAGTCGATCGAGTCCGCCGAGCACGTCGACGTGGCAGACGCTGTCGAGGCGCCCGAGCCGGTCGAGATCATCGAGACGCTCGAGACCGCCGAAGCCGCAGTGGCTGGCACCGATTCGGAGACCGCCCCGGAGGTCGAGGCCCACCAAGATGACGCCGAGTCCGCTGAATCCCCGGAATCGGCGGACGAACCGGCTGAGCCCGCCGAGGCCGCCGAGGCCGAGGAGGAGGACTCGGACGAGGATGGCGAGCTCGCCGATCCCGACGAGCCGGCGTCCGCCGGGCCTGCGCGAGGTGGGCGGGCGGCATACCAGAACTCCCGGCGCGGCAGTCGCGGTCGGCGACGTGGCCGGGGACGCGCGTCGTCTCCGGCCGGCCCGCCGCGCCCCGGCCAGGAGGGCTGACCCGACGCGTTTGGCCGGGTGCGGCCCGGCCCGGTAGAGTAGACCTTTGGTGCGCCCACCGATCTGTGCCCCTGCGTCCCCGCAGGCTGCTACGTGACGGTTCCCGAGAGCGCGTGCCCTCGTGAGATGGAAGAGAGTTACGACGTTGTACGCGATTGTGCGCGCTGGCGGTCGCCAGGAGAAGGTCGCCGTGGGCGACGTATTGCTCATCGACAAGGTGGCCGACGGTGAGAAGGGCGCGAAGCTCACCCTTCCGGCGCTGTTGCTCGTCGACGGAGACTCGGTGACGACCGATGCGGCCGCGCTGGCCAAGGTCACCGTGTCGGCCGAGGTCGTCAAGCCCGCCAAGGGCCCGAAGATCACCATCCTCAAGCACAAGAACAAGACCGGCTACCGCAAGCGTCAGGGCC
>CAZNLX010000188.1:0-4020 GCA_964573925.1 uncultured Intrasporangiaceae bacterium | reverse complement strand
GGTGCCCAGGTGAAACGCGGCATACGCCGCTCGGCAAAGGCGGCGATGCCCTCGGCCGCGTCGGGGCTCGTGGCCAGGGCGTCGTCCCAGCGGCGCTGAACCTCGTCGGTGACCTCCCCGTGGGCCAGGACGGAGTCGACCATCTCCTTGCTCGCCATCTGGGTGAGCAACGAGCGTTGGTGCGACATGACCTCGACGAGGTCGTCGAGGCGGGCCTCCAGCGCATCGGGCTCGAGCAACTCGTCGACGAGGCCGATCCGCAGGGCGCGCTGCGCGTCGATGATCTCGGCGGTGAAGAGCAGGTGCTTCGTGGCGGACTCGCCGATGAGTTGGACGGCCCGGGCGACGGCGAAACCGGGGTAGACGATGCCGAGCCGGGCCGGGGTGATCCCGAACTTCGACGTCGTGTCGGCCAGGCGCAGATCGCAAGCGATGGCGATCTCGGCGCCACCACCGACGCAAGCGCCGCGGATGACGGCAATGCTCGGCTTGGGGAACTCGGCGAGCGCCCGGTCGGCCAGCTCGTTCGCCGCCCGGTAGTCCTCGAAGGCAATATCGCCCAGCCCGCCGATGTCCCCACCGGCGCAGAAGTGGTCCCCGCTCCCACGCACGACGAGCAACCGCACGGTCGGGTCGGCTCCGAGCTCGGTGGTCAACCGGGCGATGTCCAGCCACATCTGGTAGTCGACGGCATTGCGCTTGGCCGGCCGGTTGAGCCACAGCGTGGCTACTCCGGCCTCGCGGGTGACGACGAGTGCCTGATCTCCGAGGTCGGCCATGCCATCGAGTATGCCGCCCTCCCGCACCGCCGGGACCGACGGCTCCGGGCTACGGGCTACTCGCCCTTCGCTGAGCCCAGCTTGACCAGGCGGGCCTGCAGGCCCTCGACCCGGTGGGCGTTGCCGTGCAGTCCGAGGTAGCGCTCACCGACGGCGGCCAGCAGGTCGTCGTCCAACCGCCGCACCGCGCCGGCCGGATAGCGGTAGTCCATCCGTTCGTTGACCGCCACGGTGTCCACGGTCCGCAGCACGGCGCTCAGCTCGTCGAGCGAGGCGATGCCGAGCTCGAGCAGCAGCTCGCTCATCCACGCATAGTGCTCGGTCCGCGACCAGCCCGCGTTGGCGTAGCGCCCGGCGAGGAAGGTGGTCAGTTCCGGGGCACTGATCCGCGGGTCGCGTGCGTCGGCCTCGGGCTGCTCGCCGCCGCCGAGGTCGGCCTGGATCGTGTCGCGGATCGTCGAGAACTCCCGATCGGCCAGCTCCAACAGCCCGGCCGCCAGGGTGAACCGGCGGTCCAGGTCGGAGGCGTGCTCGCTGGGCACCGTTCCCTTGTAACGGATCTCGTGCTCGAACTCGGCCCAGGCATGTTGCAGGACGGTCCGCAACTGGATCGACGCGCACCGCGTCGGCTCGTATGCCGTGCCTTCACCCGAGTCCAGCGACACGAGCAGGTGGCGGCTGGCGTAACCGAACCGCCCGGCCCGCGCGGTCTCGCGGCCCATGTCCCGGTCGTCGAGGACGGTGAGCTGGTCGGCGAGCAACTCGGCCACCGCGTCGACGTCACTGCGGACGTAGGTGATGACCCGAACGCCCACCTGGTCGGTGATGTCGCGCAACGGGTGCGGATGCACCGGCAGCCCATCGCGTTCCCGAGCCGCCTTGGCCGCGAAGGACGCCACGGCCTTGGCCCGGCCGGTCACCGTGAGGTAGTTGATGCCCGCGTCGTCGAGGATGCCGGTCACCGTGGCGACGAATGACTCGGCGACCGGGCCGAGCTGCGGCCAGCTCGCGGCATACCGGCGCACTGCCTCGTCGATGTCGACCGGACTCATGGCACGAACTCTCCCACGGCGAGGGGGCCCTGGGGGTGCGGCGCGAGGTCGGGTCCCGCCCGACAAGGCGGCGGGCCGCCGGTCCTCGCCGCCTTGACAGCGCGCCTCCTCTATGGTTCATTAGTAGAGTAATGAACCAGTGAAGGAGGCGAGCATGTCGGAGTGGACCGACGGCCGGCCGATCTTCATGGACCTCGCCGACCGGATCGCCGCCGACATCCTCGCCGGGCTCATCCCCGAGGAGACCCAAGTGCCCTCGACGACCGAGTTGGCCGCGCACTACCGGATCAACCCGGCCACCGCGGGCAAGGCCCTCAACCGGCTCGTCGATCTCGGCATCGTCTACAAGCGCCGGGGGGTCGGCATGTTCGTCGCCGCGGGGGCGCCCGAAGCGTTGCGCGCACAGCGGCGCCAGGAGTTCGTCGAGCAGCGGGTGCGGCCCTTCCTCGAGGAGGGCCTGCGTCTCGGGCTGACGATCGAGCAGATCGTCGCCCTCATCACCAAGGAGCAGCGATGACCAGCACCACCAGCGCACAACCGGGGATCGTCCTTCGGCGCGTCGCCAAGACCTACGGGACCACCGAGGTCCTCACCGACGTCACCGCCACGCTGCTGCCCGGACGGATCTACGGCTTGCTCGGTGCCAACGGCACCGGCAAGACGACCCTGCTCGCCTGCATCGCCGGGCACACCTTCCGCACCGGCGGCGAGATCCTCATCGACGGTCAGGACCCGGTCGAGAACGCGGCGATCCTTGCGCGGCTGTGCTTCGTCCGGGAGGACCAGGCTTACAACGACGCCTTCTCGGTCGCCGACATCCTCGGGGTGCTGCCGTCCTTCTACACCGAGTGGGACAGTGAATTGGCGACCCGGCTGGTCCGACGATTCCGGATCCCGCGGCATACCAAGTCCAAGAAGCTCTCCCGCGGCCAGCGTTCCGCCCTCGCCATCGTCATCGCGCTGGCCAGCGGGGCGGCATACACCTTCCTCGACGAGCCCTACCTCGGACTGGACGCGACCGCGCGCGGCATCTTCTACGACGAACTGCTCGCCGTGTATGCCGCGAGCCACGAGCGCGCCTTCGCTGCGGACCCCGACGACGCAGCGGCCGTGCCCCGCACCTTCGTCATGTCGACCCACCTCATCGACGAGGCGGCCGATCTGCTCGAGGAGGTGCTCGTCATCGAGGGCGGCCGGATCGCCCTGCAGGCCGACCTCGAGGAGGCCAAGCGGACCGCCTTCATCGCCCGCGGACTGGAGGCGGACGTGCTGGCCCTCGCTGCTGGTCGTGAGTTGCTGTCGATGCGGCGGCTGGGCGGCATCGTCTCGGCGACCATCCGCGGGAACCTCAGCGCGGACGAGCGTCGGCTCGCCGAACAGCGGCGGCTGTCGCTCGAACCGGCGACCCTGCAGGAACTCGTCGCCGCCATCGGCCTGCACGGCATGGCCGCCCCTCCGCCCGACTCCCTGCCCGACCCTCAGTCCGACCCCGCCTCGGCCGACCCGTTGACCGCCGACGCCACCCACTCCCTCGAATCGAGGTCCCAGTCATGACCGCCTATGCCGCCCGCTCCCTGCGGCTCTACCTCGCCAACCGCACCTACGTGCTCGGCGTTCCGATCCTCACGCTGGGCCTCATGGTCTTCGTCAGCATCCTCATCGCCGTCGTCCTCGGCATCGCCAACGGGTTCCCGCTCTCGCCCGAGATCCAGCAGGGGTTCCGGTCCAACATGGGCGCCGTCTGGTGCCTGCCGGGCTTCCTCATGTCGGTCGGCGTCCTCGCTGCGACCCGCAACTTCGCCATGGCGCTGGCCTTCGGAACGACCCGCCGACACTTCTGGCTCGGCACCACGGCGGGCTTCGTCGTGAGTTCCGCCGTGACGGCAGTGTCGTCGCTGATCTTCTTGGCCGTCGAGCAACTCACCGGTCACTGGTTCATCAAGGCCTACGCCTTCGATGTCGTGGCCTTGGGAAACGGCAACTACCTGACGGCCTTCGTGGTCACCTTCGTCCTGTCGTTGTTGTCGCTCACCGCCGGGGCGTTGTTCGGGACGGTGTTCCGCGCCTTCGGTCCGAAGGCGACGACCGGCCTGGCCTTCGGGTGCGTCCTGCTGCTCTTCATCGTCATCGCGCTGGCCATGTGGCAGCGCGACGCGGTGGGCGCCTGGCTCATGGCCTGGGGCGTCTGG
>CAZNLX010000187.1:0-4036 GCA_964573925.1 uncultured Intrasporangiaceae bacterium | reverse complement strand
GTAGGGCGCGCCCGCCTCGTGGAAGGCGTTGGTGTCGCCCTCGAAGAGCGACAGGTGAGTGTGCATCCCCGAGCCGGGGTGTTCACTGAACGGCTTGGGCATGAAGGAGGCGCAGATGCCCTGCTCGAGGGCGACCTCCTTGACGACGGTCCGGAAGGTCATGATGTTGTCGGCCGTGGACAGCGCGTCGGCATAGCGCAGGTCTATTTCGTTCTGCCCCGGGGCCCCCTCGTGGTGGCTGAACTCGACCGAGATCCCCATGCTTTCCAGCAGGGTGATCGCGGCCCGCCGGAAGTCGTGGGCCGTGCCGTGCGGGACGTGGTCGAAGTAGCCGCCGTCGTCCACCGGGATGGGGGTGGCCCGCTTGCCCTTCGACGGGCGCAGGAGGAAGAACTCGATCTCGGGATGGGTGTAGAAGGTGAAGCCCTGGTCGGCGGCCTTGCCCAGGGCTCGGCGCAACACGTGCCGCGGGTCGGCGAAACTCGGGCGGCCGTCCGGGGTGAGCAAGTCGCAGAACATCCGCGCGGTGCCGGGGTTCTCGCCGCGCCAGGGCAGCACCTGGAAGGTCGACGGGTCGGGCTTGGCGAGCATGTCGGACTCGAAGACGCGGGAGAACCCTTCGATCGCCGAGCCGTCGAAGCCGATCCCCTCGGCGAAGGCCCCCTCCAACTCGGCCGGCGCCACCGCCACCGACTTGAGCGTGCCGACGACGTCGGTGAACCACAGCCGCACGAACCGGATGTCGCGCTCTTCGATGGTGCGCAGGACGAACTCTTGCTGACGGTCCATGACCGCATCCTGCCGCACCGGTGTTACCGGCGCGTTTCCGGCTCGCTCAGTCTTCGAGCTCCTCGTCGTCCCACGTCGGCGCGGCGCCGCGGTCGTTCCACTCGCGGTCCTCAGCGTCCCACTTCTCGGTCCGCTCGCGAGCGATTTCCAGCGCCCGCGCCGCCTCTCCCGGGGTGTCATAGGGCCCGAGGACGTCCTCGCCCGGCCCCCGCGTGTCGTCGGTCTCGACGACGCCCTTGGCCACGTTGTACCAGTACTGCACGGCATACCTCCTGCTCGTGGGCCCGACCCTCCCACCGTATGCCGTCCGCGCGCCCTCCGGCGCGTGCATAGACTCCCCGGTATGCCGTTGACCTACGCGAGCGTGCGACCGCACCCCGTCAGCCCGCGGCGCTCGGTGCCCGCGGACATCCGGCGGCCGGAGTATGTGGACCGGCCGGGCCCGGCCCGGTACCACGGCTCGGAGGTCAAGGACGCCGAGACGATCGAGCGGATCCGGCAGGCTGGCCGAGTGGCCGCGCAGGCCATGGCCGCGGCCGCCGCCATCATCGCGCCGGGCGTGACGACCGACGAGATCGACCGGGTCGGGCACGAGTTCCTCCTCGACCACGGCGCCTATCCCTCGACCCTGGGCTATCGCGGCTACCCCAAGTCGTTGTGCACCTCGGTCAACGAGGTCGTCTGTCACGGGATCCCGGACGCGCGGCCGCTCGAGGACGGCGACATCGTCAACATCGACATCACGGCATACCTCGACGGAGTGCACGGCGACACCGACGCGACCTACCTCGTCGGGGACGTCGACGAGGAGGGCCGGCTGCTCGTGGAGCGGACCCGGGAGGCCATGCACCGAGGCATCAATGCGGTGGCTCCCGGGCGGCCGATCAACGTCATCGGGCGGGTCATCTCGGCCTACGCGCGGCGGTTCGGCTACGGGGTGGTGCGGGACTTCACCGGCCATGGAATCGGCGAGGCCTTCCACAGCGGGCTGATCGTCCCGCACTACGACGCGGCCCCGGCGTACGCGACGGAGATGCAGCCGGGGATGACGTTCACCATCGAACCGATGCTCAACCTCGGCACCCATGAGTGGGACATGTGGGACGACGGGTGGACTGTCGTCACCAGGGACCGGCGGCGGTCGGCGCAGTTCGAACACACCGTCTTGGTCACGGAGACGGGCAGCGAGATCCTCACCCTTCCATAGGGAAGGATGTGCCCATGACTGCGCGCGTGGCCCTCGGCATCGATATCGGCGGATCAGGCATCAAGGGCGCGCCGGTCGACCTGGATCGTGGGGTGTTGCTGGCCGAACGCGTCAAGATCGCCACCCCGGCCGAGTCCACGCCGCATGCCGTGGCCGAGATCGTCGGCGAGATCGCCAGCCACTTCACCGACGCGTTGCCGATCGATGCGCCGGTCGGGGTGACCATCCCGGGTGTCGTCCAGCACGGGGTCGTCCGGTCGGCGGCCAACATCGACAAGGCCTGGCTCGATTGCCCTGGCGAGGCCCTGTTCAGTGCGACGCTGGGACGACGGTGTCTGCTCGTCAACGACGCCGACGCGGCGGGGGTCGCCGAGTTGCGGCACGGTGCCGCCAAGGACAAGTCCGGCCTGGTCATCGTCACGACGCTCGGCACCGGCATCGGGGTTGCCTTGTTGCACAACGGAGTTCTCATCCCCAATGCCGAGTTGGGGCATCTGGAGATCGACGGGCACGATGCGGAGAGCCAGGCGGCGGCGAGCAGCCGCGAGCGCGAGTCGCTGTCGTGGACGAAGTGGGCCGCGCGGCTGCAGCGCTACTACAGCCATCTGGAGAACCTCCTGTGGCCCGACCTGTTCGTCGTCGGTGGGGGTGTTTCGCGCAAGTCGGATAAGTTCTTGCCGCTGCTCTCGCTGCGCACCCCGATCGTCCCGGCCACTCTGCAGAACGCGGCCGGCATCATCGGTGCCGCCGCCTTGGCCGCCGACTAGAGCGGCATACCTCCACCCCTCGCCCAGGCCCATCTCCCCAGGCCCATCTCCCCAGGCCCCTCTCCCCAGGCCCCTCTCCCCAGGCCCCTCTCACCAGGCCCCTCTCACCAGGCCCCCTGCCCCCGGTCCCCTCTCCCCTGTCCCCAGCCTTGCTTCGAGTGAGCAGTTTCGGTCGGCTACCGACCCGAATAGGGACAGAAACTGCTCACTCGCGGCAAAGGGGGGCGCCACGTGAGCGTCGCAGGGCGCCAACGGGCGGCGGGAGGGTCGCGGGGCGACCTTGCACACCTACGGCAGGGTGACGGCGCCCTGTCCGGCAAGGTCGTGCAGGGTGAGATCGTCGCCGCCGTTGCCGGCAATGTGGGTGAGATAGAGCTTGCGCCCAGGCTCGGCGAGCAGGCCGTCGTGGATGGGGACGATGCCGGCTGGGGCCAGCCGCCGGACGAAGTTGATGGTGTCCCGGACGGCGCACCACGGCGCGTTGACCGGCACCGCCAGCACGTCGATCGGCCCCGGCTCAGCGTCGAGGGCATCTCCCGGGTGGAAGAAGGTCGGCTCCCCCGCCGCCGCGATCCGCACCCCGACATTGGCCACCGTCGGCATCCACTGGTGGTTGAAGGCGTGGAGGTCCCCCCATGCGGTCACCGTGACCTCGCCGATCAGCACGTCGGGGCCACCCTGGCCGAGCGCGGACACCTTGAGCCCATCAGCGCGCAGCAACGCCGCACTCATCGGGTCGGCGTGCAGCCGAGCCTGCGGGTTGGCCCGGACCAACGCCGGGAACCGTCCACGGTCCAGGTGATCGGCGTGCTGATGGGTGACGATGATCGCATCCAGGCCGGTGAGGTCCTCGAACCCGGCCGAGAAGCCCCCTGGGTCCACCAGGATGCGTCGGTCGGCGACCTCGACGAGCAGGCACGAGTGTCCGAAGTGGGTCAGGCGCATGAGGCGAGGGTATGCCGCCCGGACCGCACCCGCAGAGCCTGGCCGCAAGCTCACGGCCGCAACGCCTCGGTCGCATGGCCTCGCGGGCACGGTCTCGGGTCACTCCGGTATGCCGCGGGGCACACTCGCGGGAGGGGGCGGCATACCCGGCGGGTCAATAGGGTGGGACCGAGGCGAACCGACCCCGGAAGGTGACCGACATGACTGCGCCCGTGGACCCGACGACCACCGCGGCCTGGAGCCGACTGACCTCGGCGGCGGCCGCGCTGACCCCCGACCTGCGCGGCTGGTTCGCCGCGGATCCGGGCCGGGCGCAACGGATGTCCCT
>CAZNLX010000186.1:0-4041 GCA_964573925.1 uncultured Intrasporangiaceae bacterium | reverse complement strand
TAGCACGCCGCCCTCTCAAGGCGGTAGCGCGGGTTCGAATCCCGTCGGGGCTACGCGAGCGAACGGCTCCCCACCAGCGACAACGCCGGTCGGGAGCCGTTGTCGTATGCCGGCTCAGCCCAGTTCGCGCAGCCGGGGCAGCACCCGTTCCGCGAAGCTGGTGAGAAACCGCCCCTGGTCGTGACCCGGGGCGTGCACGACGAGGTGGTCGAAGCCCCAGTCGACATAGGGGCGAACTGCCTCGACGACCTCGTCGGGGTCATCGGTGACGATCCAGCGACCGGCCACCTCGTCGTCGGTCAATGCGTCGGCGAGCCGCTCCATCTCGACCGGGTCGGTCGTGCCGTGCTTCTGCTCGGCGGTGAGGGACAGCGGAGCCCAGAAGCGGCAGTTGGCCAGGGCGCGCGAGCGGTCGGCGTCCCAGGAGAGCTTCATCTCGACCATCCGATCGAACGGCGAGTCGCCGCGCCCGGACTTCTCCCGGCCCTCGGCGACCGCCGGGAGCAACTCGTCGCGGTAGAGCGCCTCGCCCTTCCCTGAGGTGCAGATGAAGCCGTCGCCGGCACGACCGGCATACCGAGCGACCAGTGGGCCACCCGCGGCGACGTAGACAGGGACCGGGACCTCGGGGCGGTCGTAGATCGTCGCGTCCGTGGTGCGGTAGTAGTCGCCCGGGAAGGTAACCCGGTCCTGGGTCCACAGCGCCTGAATGAGGGCGACGGCTTCCCGGAGCCGAGCGAACCGCTCCTTGAACACGGGCCACTCGTCGACGGCGCCGGTGGCCACTTCGTTGAGCGCCTCGCCGGTCCCGACCCCGAGCGCGATCCGGCCCGGGTGCATCAGGCCGAGCGTGGCGAAGGCCTGCGCGATGACGGCCGGGTTGTAACGGAACGTCGGGGTGAGCACCGAGGTGCCCAGCAGCACCCGGGAGGTCCGTTCACCGGCAGCCGCGAGCCAGGCCAGCGAGAAGGGCGCGTGGCCGCCGACGTGCCGCCAGGGCTGCACGTGGTCGGAGACCCACACCGAGTCGAGACCCACCTGCTCGGCGAGTACCGCCAGCTCAACGAGCTCGCGGGGCCCGAACTGCTCGGCGGACGCCTTATAACCGATGCGCACGTCAGTAGACGATGACGAGGTCGCCCACCCGAGCCTGGTCGAACAACCAGGTCATCTTGGCGCGGTCGCGGGTGTTGATGCAGCCGTGCGAGCCCACGCCGCCGTAGCCGATGCTGGCGAACTCATACGAGTAGTGCACCGCCTGGCCGCCGCTGAAGAACAGTGCCAACGGCATGGAGACGTCGTAGAGCGTGGACCAGTGGTCCCGGGACTTGAAGGAGATCCGGAAGACCCCCTCGTCGGTGGGCAGGCTGGCGCGTCCGAAGCGGGCGTCCAACTTGAGCTGCGGGACGCCGTCGACAACCCAGACGATCTGCCGGGCCGCCTTGGAGGCGCAGATGACCCGCCCGACCAGGCACCGCGGATCCAGGCCCCCCGCTCCGGCCACCGGCGCCGGCTTGACGTTGTTGAGTTCGTCGCTGGTGGGCTTGCGTGTCTGGCCCCAGAGGCGGTCCATGGTCCGCTGATCGACCTCGCCGGTGGCCGGCAGGCCACGCTTGGTCTGATAGCCCTTCACCGCGCCGGCGGTCTTGCTGCCGTAGGTGTCCGAGACGTCCCCGGACCACCAGTTGAGCTGCTTGAGGCGGGCCTGCAACTCCCGGACCTTGGGTCCCTTCGAGCCGATCGACAGGATGGCCGGGCCGGGGATGAGTTGCCCGGCGAGTTCCTCGGCGGTGGGCGCCTTGGTGGCCGCCACGAGGGTCGACCAGGTTGGCTCGTCCACCGAGCCGGTGACGCCGAGCGCCCGGGCGTCCTGGAAATCCTTGACCGCCTGAGTGGTCGTCGGGCCGTAGCTGCCGTCGATCTTCGCGGCGTAGTGCTTGAGCTGCTTGAGGCGGGCCTGCAGGTCCCGGACCTTGTCTCCGGTGGCCCCCTCGGCGAGCAACGGTGCCGGGGTCGTCGCGGACGCCGTCGCGCTGGCGGTCGGCGTCGGGGACGGAGAAGCTGCGCTCGTGCTGGCCGCTGCGGACGCGACCGCCGACGGTGGCGGGGCGGTGGTTCCGCCGGTACATGCCGAGGCCACCAGCAGGCAGGCGACCGAGAGCGCCACCGCCCGGGCTGCCGTTGCGATCCGTGTCGTCATGTCGTCGGTCTCCTGCGACGTGAGAAGTGCTCGGCTGGATGGAGCGGCGACGTGTGCACGTCGCGGAAGCGGCCTGGTTTCCCCTGCGGAGACTCGGCGGCATCCGTCCGGTCAGTTTAGGACGGAGAGTTCTGGTGAGCGCGACGCAACACTTCGGTGAGTTTGTTGGCGCCGGCGACGACCGTGGCCGCGTGCAATCGGCCCGGCTGGCGGGACAGCCGCTCGATCGGCCCGGAGATCGAGACCGCAGCCACGACTCGACCGGAGGGGCCGCGGACCGGGGCCGAGACGGAGGCGACCCCTGGTTCGCGCTCCCCGACGCTCTGCGCCCAACCGCGTCGCCGGACCGCTGACAGGGCGGTGGCGTTGAAGCGAGCGCCCTGCAGGCCGCGGTGCAGCCGGTCCGGTTCCTCCCAGGCGAGCAGGATCTGCGCGGCGGAGCCGGCGAGCATCGACAGGCTGGCACCGACCGGGATCGTGTCGCGCAGGCCCATCGGACGCTCGGCCGCCGCGACGCAGATCCGCATGTCGCCCTGGCGTCGGAAGAGCTGCGCGCTCTCGTTGGTGTGATCGCGCAGCGCTCCGAGCACCGGCCCGGCGGCGGCGAGCAGCCGGTCCTCACCGGCGGCTGAGGCGAGCTCGGCCAGGCGCGGACCGAGCACGAATCGGCCCTGCATGTCCCGGGCGACGAGCCGGTGGTGCTCCAGGGCGACGGCCAGCCGATGGGCCGTCGGACGGGCCAACCCGGTGGCCCCGACGAGCTGCGCGAGGGTGGCCGGACCTGCTTCCAATGCCGACAAGACCGTGGCAGCCTTGTCGAGTACCCCGACCCCGCTAGAGTTGTCCATGCACTGATATTGCCGTCTCAGGGCGTGAGACGCAAATCCGTGGGTCGCAGTCCTGACCGATATTGGCCATGTCAGGCAGGGATCCACTCGGCAGAGAAGGTGGCGGGATGGCCGGTACGTTGGCGGAGAAGGTCTGGGAGGCGCACGTCGTTCGTCGCGCCGAGGGCGAACCGGACCTGCTCTACATCGACCTGCACTTGCTGCATGAGGTGACCAGCCCGCAGGCCTTCGACGGCCTCCGGCTGGAGGGTCGCACGGTCCGCCGGCCCGACCTCACGCTCGCCACCGAAGACCACAACGTCCCCACCACCCCCGGTCCGATCACCGACCCGGTGAGCCTCACGCAGGTCGAGACCCTCCGGCGCAACTGTGCCGAGTTCGGGGTGCCGATCTACCCGATGGGTGACGCGGAGCAAGGCATCGTCCACGTCGTCGGTCCTCAACTCGGGCTGACCCAGCCGGGGATGACCATCGTCTGCGGGGACAGTCACACCTCGACCCACGGCGCCTTTGGCGCGCTTGCTTTCGGTATCGGCACGTCCGAGGTCGAGCACGTGTTGGCCACCCAGACCCTCCCGCTCAAGCCGTTCCGCACCATGGCGGTCACCGTCCGGGGCGTACTGCCCGAGGGTGTCACCGCGAAGGACGTGGTCCTGGCCGTGATCGCGAGGATCGGCACCGGCGGCGGCCAGGGCTTCGTCATCGAATACCGCGGCGACGCCATCGAGAGCCTGTCGATGGAAGCCCGGATGACCATCTGCAATATGTCGATCGAGGCGGGCGCCCGGGCCGGGATGATCGCCCCCGACCACGTCACCTTCGACTACCTGCAGGGCCGCGACCGGGCCCCCACGGGGCAGGCTTGGGACGACGCCGTGGCGGCCTGGCGACGGCTGCGCTCGGACGACGACGCCGTCTTCGACGCCGAGGTCGACATCGACGCCACGACGCTGAGCCCCTTCGTCACCTGGGGGACCAACCCCGGCCAGGGAC
>CAZNLX010000185.1:0-4050 GCA_964573925.1 uncultured Intrasporangiaceae bacterium | reverse complement strand
GCCGTGGCGATGGGTATGCCGGCCATCGCGACGACCGACCACGGCTACGTCTTCGGGGCCTACGATTTCTGGTCCAAGGCGCGCAAACACGGGATCAAGCCGATCATCGGGGTGGAGGCCTACCTCACCCCGGGGACGCACCGGTCCGACAAGACCCGGGTGCGGTTCGGGGACGACCCGTCGAACAAGGACGATGTCGGCGGCGGCGGCGCCTACACCCACATGACCCTGCTGGCCAAGACCACCGGGGGGATGCACAACCTCTTCCGGATGAGTTCGCTGGCCTCGCTCGAAGGGCACTACTTCAAGCCGCGCATCGACCGGGAGTTGCTGTCCCGCTACGCCGGTGGGCTGATCGGCACCACCGGGTGCGTGGGTGGCGAGATCCAGACCAAGCTGCGGGTCGGACAGTATGCCGCCGCCCGCGAGGCCGCCGCCGAGTTCCGGGACATCTTCGGAGCGGGGAACTTCTACGCCGAGGTCATGGACCACGGCATACCCATTGAGCGGCAGACCCAGCGTGACCTGCTCCGGCTGGCCAAGGACCTCGGGCTGCCGCTGCTGGCGACCAACGACCTGCACTACACCAAGGCCGAAGACGCCACTGCGCACGCCGCCCTGCTGTGCGTGCAGTCCGGATCGACACTCATGGACCCGGGCCGGTTCAAGTTCGACGCCGAGGAGTTCTACCTCAAGTCCCCCGAGCAGATGCGCGAGCTCTTCCGCGAACTGCCCGAGGCCTGCGACAACACCCTGCTCGTCGCCGAGCAGTGCGAGGTCTCCTTTACCGAGGACGAGGGGCGCTACATGCCCCGGTTCCCCTGCCCGGAGGGTGAGACCGAGGCGAGCTGGTTCCTCAAGGAGGTCCAGCGCGGCCTGCACAAGCGCTATCCGGGGGGCATCCCCACCCAGGTCCAGCAGCGCGCCGACTTCGAGTCCGAGGTCATCATCGGCAAGGGCTATCCGGGCTACTTCCTCGTCGTCGCGGACTTCATCAACTGGGCCAAGGATCACGGCATCCGGGTCGGTCCCGGCCGTGGCTCCGGGGCCGGCTCGATGTGTGCCTACGCCATGGGGATCACCGACCTCGACCCGATCGTCCACGGCCTGCTCTTCGAGCGCTTCCTCAACCCGGAGCGACCCTCGATGCCCGACTTCGACGTCGACTTCGACGAACGTCGCCGGGGCGAGGTCATCCGCTACGTCACCGACACCTACGGCGAGGACCGGGTCGCCCAGATCGTCACCTACGGCACGATCAAGGCCAAGCAGGCGGTCAAGGACGCCGCGCGGGTCATGGGCCACCCGTTCGCCACGGGGGAGCGGCTCACCAAGGTCATGCCCGCCGACGTCATGGGCAAGTCGATGCCGCTGGCCGGGATCTTCGACTCCGGGCATGCCCGGTATGCCGAGGCCGCCGACTTCCGCAAGGTCCACGACGAGGACCCCCAGGCCCGTGAGGTCATCGCCACGGCCCTGGGCCTGGAGGGGCTCAAGCGGCAGTGGGGGGTGCACGCGGCCGGGGTCATCATGTCGAGCGAACCACTGGCCGACCTCATCCCGATCATGCGCCGCGAGCAGGACGGGCAGATCATCACCCAGTTCGACTACCCGAGCTGCGAGAAGCTCGGGCTGGTCAAGATGGACTTCCTCGGGCTACGCAATCTCACCATCCTCGACGATGCCATTGCCAACATCGAGGCCAACCGCGGGGAGTCCATCGACCTCGACGCACTGTCCCGCAGCCTCGACGACAAGGCCACCTACGAGTTGCTGGCGCGGGCGGAGACCCTGGGGGTGTTCCAACTCGACGGCGGGGGGATGCGGACCCTGTTGCGGCTCATGCAGCCGGACAACTTCGAGGACATCTCGGCGGCGCTCTCGCTCTATCGGCCGGGTCCGATGGGGGCCAACAGCCACACCAACTACGCCCTGCGCAAGACCGGCAAACAGCCGATCACCCCCATCCACCCCGAACTGGCCGAGCCGCTGGCCGACATCCTCGACCCGACCTACGGCCTCATCGTCTACCAGGAGCAGGTCCAGCACATCGCCCAACGGGTTGCCGGCTACTCACTCGGCAAGGCCGACATGCTCCGACGCGCCATGGGCAAGAAGAAGAAGGAGATCCTCGACGCGGAGTTCGTCCCCTTCGAGGCCGGGATGCGGGCCAATGGCTACTCGGCCGAGGCGATCAAGACGCTCTGGGACGTCCTGGTCCCCTTCTCCGACTACGCCTTCAACAAGTCGCACACCGCGGCCTACGGGCTGGTGTCCTACTGGACGGCATACCTCAAGGCGAACTACCCCGCGGAGTACATGGCCGCCCTGCTGACGAGCGTGCGCGACGACAAGGACAAGTCCGCGCTCTACCTCAACGAATGCCGGCACATGGGCATCAAGGTGCTGCCTCCCGACGTCAACTCCTCGGTGGGCAACTTCGCGGCCGTCGGCTCGGACATCCGCTTCGGCCTCGAGGCGATCCGCAACGTCGGGCGCAATGTCGTCGAGTCGATCGTCGCCGCCCGCACCGACAAGGGTGCGTTCACCTCGTTCGAGGACTTCCTGCGCAAGTGCCCGGCGGCGGTGCTCAACAAGCGGACCATCGAATCGCTCATCAAAGCGGGCGCCTTCGACTCCCTCGGCCACCCCCGGGCCGGTCTCGTGCGGATCCACGAGGCATACGTCGACGCGCTCGCCGACGAGAAGAAGCAGGAGGCGATCGGCCAGGACTCCCTCTTCGGGGACTTCGGCTTCGGCGACGAGGGAACCGACTCGATCGCCCTGGTCGTGCTGCCTGCGGTGCCGGACGTTGAGTGGGACAAGCAGACCTTGCTCACCTTCGAGCGGGAAATGCTCGGGCTCTACGTCTCCGATCATCCCTTGTTCGGCATCGAGCATGTCCTGGCCCAGCATGCCGACACCTCGATCGCCTCGCTCATGGGCGACGAACCACGCGCGGACGGCACCCCGGTGACCGTGGCGGGGCTGGTCACCGGGCTGCAACTCAAGCGGACCAAGAAGGGCGACCTGTGGGCTATCGCCACCGTCGAGGACCTCGACGGTGCCATCGAGTGCCTGTTCTTCCCGGCCGCCTATCAGCAGGTGGCCACCCGGCTGGCCCCGGATCTCGTCGTCTCGGTCCGTGGCCGGGTGAGTGCCCGGGACGACTCGGTGTCCATCTACGCCCAGGAGTTGACCGTCCCGGACCTCACCGAAGGCCCCCGTGGTCCGGTCGTGCTGTCGATGAGCCTGCGCCAAGCCTCCGGCGCCGGGATCGAACGCCTGCGGGATATCCTCGGCCAGCATCCCGGGGTCACGGAGGTCCATGTCCGGCTCAACCAGCCGGGCCGCTCGGTCCTCATGCGCCTGGACGACGCCTTCCGGGTCACCCCGACCCCTGCGCTCTACGGTGACCTCAAGGCGCTGCTCGGCCCCGGCTGTCTGTCGTAGGCCGACCCGGGAGTATGCCGTGACCCTCGCCGCCCGCCGGGCGCTGGCCGCGCGTCGGCTCGCGGCCCTCGGGCTCACCGTCCCGCTGCCCGATCGCTCGCCCGCCGCGGTGGCGCGGGCGCTGGGCGCCCTGCAGGCGCAGGACCTCACCAGTGGCCTCTGGTCGATCGGGGTGCGCACCGGTGGGAGCCTGGCCGAGGTTCTGGCTGCCGTCGATCGGGGCGAACTCGTGCGCACCTGGCCGATGCGGGGCACCCTGCACTGGGTGGCTGCCGAGGACGCGGGCTGGCTCACCCGGCTGTGCGCCGGCCCCGCGATCCGGGCCGCCACCCGGGTGCGGGCGAGTCTCGGGCTGTCCGACGAGATCGTCGAGCAGGCCGGCGAGGTGTGGGCGGCATACCTGGCGACGGCCGGGACCATGACCCGAGCTGAGGCCGCGACGGTCTTGTCCGAGAACGGGATCGACGCGTCGGGGCAGCGCTGCTACCACCTGCTCGTGCGGTGGAGCCAGGCCGGACTCCTGGTCCAGGGCCCGGTGCGGCGGACGCCCACGGGCGCCTTCGAGCCCCTCTTCGTCCTGCTCGACCGGTGGGTCGG
>CAZNLX010000184.1:0-4054 GCA_964573925.1 uncultured Intrasporangiaceae bacterium | reverse complement strand
GCTCGCCGGTCTCCAGCCGGTAGCCGACGGTGATCGCCGGGTCCTGGCGGGTCTGGTAGACATCCTCGTCCATCCGCAATTCGTGATTGGACAGGGGGGTCTGGTCGTTCCAGCAATAGGGCAGGATCCGGAAGCCCTCATAGGCCAGGCCCTTGTCGTAGAGCTGCTTGAACGCCCAGATGACCGACTCCATGTAGTCGGTGTCCAGGGGCTTGTAGTCATGGTCGAAATCACCCAGCGGGCCTGCCGGGTGACGTATTCCTGCCACTCGGAGGTGTAGCGCAACACTGAGTTGCGGCAGGCGTCGTTGAAGGTGGCGATCCCCAGGTCGACGATCTCCTGGGTCGTCTTGAGGCCGAGTTGCCGCTGAGCCTCGAGCTCGGCGGGCAGCCCGTGGGTGTCCCAGCCGAACCGGCGCTCGACCCGGCGCCCGCGCATCGTCCGATAGCGCGGGACGATGTCCTTGACGTAGCCGGTGAGCAGGTGGCCGTAGTGCGGCAGCCCGTTGGCGAAGGGCGGACCGTCGTAGAAGACGAACTCGTTGGAGCCCGCGTCGCCGGCCGCCCGGGCTTCGACCGAGGCTTGGAAGGTCGCGTCGGATCGCCAGTAGTCCAGCACCCGCTCCTCGATCGCCGGGAAGCGCGGGGTCGGGGGCACGCCCTGGGTCGCGGGGTCGGTGCTCGCCTTGGGGTAGACCACGGGTCTGCCTGCCTCGTCTCTCGATCCGGTATGCCGGTCGCCCGGCTCGGTGCTGCACGAGGACGACGCTCCCGGTCGGTCCGGGGTGCCGCGGTACCACCTCGCTTGCCGCTTGCCGCCCGCAGCACGACCGGCCGGTGACCCGGACTCGTCAGGCGTGCGCGCGGCATACGACCGCTCTGGTCCCAGGCTGTGACGGGCCCGCCCGTCCGGTTCTAGTGAGCCGCACCCGTGTGGAGCTGGACGAGGCCGTTCTTCCGGAGGCTCGCCGGTGATGGCCGGGTCGACGCCTGTCTGTCGATTCTACGGCAGAGCCGCGGCCCGCCCGACCTGGTTTCGGGCGAGCGGGCCGGTCTGCTGCCGGGTCAGTGCTCCCCGGCGCGGCGCCGGGCCTGGAGGATCTCCAGGTCCTCTTCCTCAGCCTGGTCGGGGTCGATGTCGGCGGTGCACCACTTGCACTTGAGCGCGTCGACGGAGACGAACTCCTTGCAGTAGGGGCACTCCCGCTGGCCCTGGGCCCGGAAGTTGCCCATGCCGAGCTTCTTGAGGACCTTGACGATCATGAAGAGGACGAGGGCCATGAGGATGAACCCGACGAAGTCGGTGAGGAAGGCCCCGTACTTGATCTCCGCGTTGTTGAACTCGAAGAGCAACTCGCTGAAGTCCGGCTTGCCGAAGATCGCCGCGACCAACTGCATGAGGATGTTGCTGGCCAGGCTCTCGACCAATGCCGCGAACGCGGCCCCGATGATGAAGCCGAGCGCCAGGTCGAGCATGTTGCCGCCCATGGCGAAGGCCTTGAACTCTTTCCACGCGTTCTTCATGAGCGCCCATTGTGGCCTCGTCGTGTGACGCGCGCCACTCTTGGCGGTCGAGGTCAGTGGGCGTGTCGCGCGCGACCAGGGCGTTCGGCGAGCCGTGCGAGGACCAGGTCGGGGTCATCGGTGACGATCCCGTCAACCCCGGCCGCGGCCAGACGGTCGACCTCGGCAAGGTCGTTGACCGTCCACGGGAGCACGGCAATCCCGCGGTCGTGGGCCCCGGCCACCAGGCCCGCGTCGCAACCCGGCGCGTCCGGCGACAGCACGGCGACCCCGAGCTCGGCGGCCGCGGAGGCGAGGTCTCCGTTGTGGTCCTCCCAGCGCACCCGGCCCGTCCACGGGCTGCCCGGACGCCAGGTGTCCCCGACCTCGGCCAGCGCCGACCGGGGCACTTGCGGGTCCAGGCGAAGGGACAACTCCAGCACTGCCCAGTCGAAGGAATGGACGAACGTCCGCTCGCGCAGGCCCGCCGCGTTGATCGCGCCGAGGACGCCGTCCAGGAGGGTATGCCGCGTCGCCACCTCCCGCGGATCGGTCGGGTCGAGTTTGACCTCGACGACCCACCACAGGTCCGGGACATCAGCGCATGCCTGGAACACCTCGGCGAGCGTCGGGATCCGTTCACCCGGAACGGGGCGCTGCCGCGGATGGCCCGGGGCCGGCAGTGAGCCGACGTCGAGGGTGCTCAGTTGGGCCAGGGTCAACTCGTCGACCCGGGCCCCGATGAGGCCCGGCCCGGTGGGCCGACACTTTGAGGCGTCGATGACCGGATCGTGCCAGACCACGACGTGGCCGTCGGCGGTGAGCAGCACGTCCAGCTCGATGGCCCGGCAGCCGACGTCGATCGCCGCGCGCATCCCGGTCACGGTGTTCTCCGGGGCCAAACCGCGGGCGCCGCGGTGCCCGACCACGGCGGGCCGCAAGTCACGCCAGGGACCTGGCGGGGCGGCATACGAGTGGGCCGGCATGGCCCCACGCTAGCGCCGCGGCAACCAAACCGACCTCGGTCCTGTGACGACACGTAGGCTCTTGTGCGTGGACACGGCGTTGGGCCCACTCGTCGGCCGAAGTATCAGCAAGCGCTTCGGCAACCAGCTCGTCCTGCCGGGCATCGACCTTGTCGCCTCGCCGGGTCAGCGTGTGGGTCTCGTCGGCGAGAACGGCTCGGGTAAGAGCACCCTGCTGCGGGTCTTGGCGGGGCAGCTCGCCCCAGACGGCGGCGAGGTCGAGCGACCCGCCGAACTCATCTACCTGCCGCAGGTGCCACCGTTCGATGATGGCCAGACAGTTCGACAGGTCCTTGAGCAGGCCGTGCGGCCGATCCGGGAGTCTTTGGCGGAGCTGGAGAACCTCAGCGGTGAGCTCGACCGCCCCGCGAGCGCCCAGCGGTACGCCGAGCTGCTCGACTGGGCCGAGGTGCACGGCGCGTGGGACCTTGAGCGGCGCACCAGGCAGGCGCAGGAGACCCTGGGAATCGAGGCGATCGACGAAGAGAGCCTGATCGGTGACCTCTCGGGTGGCGAGCGCAGCAGGCTGGCGATCGCGACGATCATCACGTCCCGACCGACTTGTCTGGTCCTCGACGAGCCGACGAACCATCTCGACGACGCTGCGATGACTCTGTTGGAGGACCTCTTGCGGGACCTGCCGGGCGTGGTCGTCGTGGCGAGCCACGATCGGGTCTTCCTTGATCGCGTCGTGACGCACATAGTCGACCTCGACCCCAGCCACTTCGGTACTGACGGCGAGGGCGGGCGCCGCTACCGCGGCAACTTCTCGTCCTATGTGGAGCAGAGGTCGGCGTCGCTGCGCAGGTGGCATGAGGCGTTCAAGGCTGAGCAGGACAAGCTGGATGACCTCCGGTCGGCGGCGCAGATCGGCACCGGTGCCGTCGCGCACGGCCGCGCCGCCCGTGACAACGACAAAGCTCTCTACAACTTCAAGGGCGGCAAGGTCGAGCAGACGCTGGCCCGACGCAAGCGCAACGCCGAGCGCCGGCTCGAGGTGGCAGAGAGGGACCAGATCCCCAAGCCACCCGCGCCGCTGCGGTTTCGTCTTCCGACGACGCGCCCGTCCCATGCAGGCGGCCTTGTCGCGCAGATCCGAGGGCTGTCCGTCCCAGGCAGGGTCGAGCTGCAGTCGTGGGACCTGGCGGCCGAGGGCCGCACCCTGGTGACCGGCCCGAACGGTTCGGGCAAGTCGACGCTGCTCGGCGTGTTGAGCGGTCGCGTCACCGAGTTCGTAGGTCAGGTGGACGTCCGCACGGATCGGGTCCGTGAGCTGAGGCAGGACGTGGTGTTCCCCGACCCCGAACAACCCGCTGGCCAGGCATACCGCCTCTTGGTCGGCCCAGAGGCGCCCGAGCTGCGGTCGCTGGGGCTGCTGCACCCGCGCGAGCACGCCAAGCCGGTGAGTTCACTGAGCGTGGGACAGCAACGTCGCCTTGGGCTGGCTGTGGCGATGGCATCGGAGTGCGACCTCCTCCTGCTCGACGAACCGAGCAACCACCTCTCGCTCGCGCTGGTGGACGAACT
>CAZNLX010000183.1:0-4133 GCA_964573925.1 uncultured Intrasporangiaceae bacterium | reverse complement strand
CGTGGTCGGCTCCGGTGAGCCCGGCCAGGCGCAAGGTGGCTCGCTCCACCGAGACGGTCGTATGCCGCTTGGCCAGGCCGACCACGGGAGCTCCGGCCCGCTTGGCCAGGGTTCGGGCCCGCTTCACCTGGGCGGCGTCGAGATGGATCGTCGGGGTGTTCACGGAGCTCAGCCTTCCATGCGGGTCTCGAAGAGGGCTCGCACCGCGTCGTTGCGGCGGATCAACTCCATCGCGTATGCCGCGTGCCCCGGCACATAGCCATTGCCGACGAGCATCCGCACGTCGGCGGCGAGGCCCTCGGCACCAAGGGCGGCCGCGGCGAAGGACGTTGCCATGGAGAAGAAGATGATCGTGCCGCCTTGAGCGGTCGCCAGGATCGCCGGCTGCTCACAGCCGGGGACGTCGACGCAGACGACGGTGACATCGCACGGTCCGCCGGCGCTCTCGACGGCAGCGGCCAGCCCCATCGGCGAGCGGGCGTCGGCGAGGACCACATGGTCGGCCAAGCCGGTCGGGCGCAGCAGCTGCGCCTCGCGCTCGAACGGCACGACGGCCACGAGCCGCCCGGCCCCGGCCTCGCGAGCGGCAGCCAGTGACAGGGAGCCGGACTTGCCGGCGCCGCCCAGGACGAGGACGGACGGGGCGTCCCCGGTGGCGCGGACGGCGGCATACTCCCCGACGACCCGGGCGACGAGGGCAGGCGCACCGCAGACGTCCATGACCATGAGCGACAGGCGCGGGTCGAGGTCGTCGGGGATGACGGCCGCGATGGACCGCTCGAAGAGAATGGCGTGACCCTGGGCCGGGACCTGTTCGGAGAGCCCGTCCCAACGCTCGAGGGCGTCGGTGATCTGCAGCGGGGTCAGCGACAGCGAGACGAGGGTGGCGACCCGGTCCCCCGCGCGCAGGCCCAGCGGGCTGTCCGGCCCGACCTCGTCGACGGTGCCGATGAGCATGCCACCGGACCCGGTGACCGGATTCTGCATCTTGCCCCGCTCGGCAACGATGGCCAGGACCTCCTCGCGGACTGCCGCCCCGTCGACATTGCCCGCGTCGGGGCCCTCGGTCCGGCGGTGCTTCTCGGCGAGCTGCCGATAGGACGCGGCGTCGAGGTTGAGCGTGTCGATGGCGATGCGGACCTCGCTGGGCCAGATCTCCCGACGGGCATCGAGCCGCCGGGCGGCTTGCGGGAGGGTGATGGCGTCGCCGCTGGGCTCAAGCACCCGGTGCAGTCCGACCGGCGAGGCCGGGGCCTGGAATGTGACCGAAGTTACTGCCGAGTTCATTGCTGCTCCTGAAGGCCGCTGTCGGTGCAGGATTTCCCGCGTCAACTACCAAACACCGTAGATCTTCCGGTATTGTAGTCCTCATGACGCCTGTTGTGGAACAGCCCTATGACTACCGGTTGCGGCCCCTCGTCGAGCCGGACTGGACCCGTCTGCCCGGTTTCCGCGATGTGACCCCGGCTCAGTGGCGCGACGCCCAGTGGCAGCGCAGCCACTGCGTCAAGAACGTCCGCCAACTGCGCGATCTCATGGGCGACCTGCTCACCGACGAGTTCTACGCCGATCTCGAGCGCGACCAGGCCGAGCGGGCCACGATGTCGATGCTCGTCCCGCCGCAGATGCTCAACACCATGGTCCCGGCCACGGGCGAGGACGGTATGCCGGCCGCGGGCGCGGCATACACCGCCGCCTTCTATGCCGACCCGGTCCGGCGCTACATGCTCCCGGTCTTCTCCGACCGGCGCACCGACTGGCCGAGCCACCCGAAGTCCTCGCGCGACTCGCTGCACGAGCACGACATGTGGGCGGCCGAGGGACTGACCCACCGCTACCCGACGAAGGTGCTCGCCGAGCTGCTGCCGACCTGCCCGCAGTACTGCGGTCACTGCACCCGGATGGACCTCGTCGGCAACTCGACTCCGCAGGTGACCAAGCTGAAGTTCGTCGCGAAGCCGGCCGACCGGCACCAGGCGATGCTCGACTACCTGGCCGCGACCCCGACGGTCCGCGATGTCGTCGTGTCCGGTGGCGACGTGGCCAACCTGCCCTGGAAGAACCTCGAGACCTTCCTCGACAAGCTCCTGGAGATCGAGAACATCCGGGACATTCGCCTGGCCACCAAGGCCCTCATGGCCCTCCCCCAGCACTGGCTGGCCCCGGACGTCGTCGAAGGCGTCGGGCGGATCGCGGCCAAGGCGCACTCCCGCGGGGTCCACGTGGCCATCCACACCCACGTCAACCACGCGAACTCGGTCACCCCGATCGTCGCCGAGACCGCCCGCGCTCTGCTGGATGCCGGCCTGTTCAACATCCGCAACCAGGGCGTGCTCATGCGCGGGGTCAACGACACCCCCGAGGACCTGCTCGACCTGTGCTTCGCCCTGCAGGACAACGCGGCGATCACGCCGTACTACTTCTACATGTGCGACATGATCCCGTTCAGTGAGCACTGGCGGCTCTCGCTGGCCGAGGCTCAGCACCTGCAGCACGCGATCATGGGCTACTTGCCCGGGTTCGCGACGCCGCGCATCGTCTGCGACGTGCCCTTCGTCGGCAAGCGGTGGGTGCACCAGGTCGAGGAATACGACCGCGAGCACGGGATCTCCTACTGGCGCAAGAACTACCGCACCTCGATCGAGGCCGCGGACGTCGATGCCCTCTCTCGCGAGTACGTCTACTACGACCCGATCTACACGCTGCCCGAGTCGGGCCAGCAGTGGTGGGCCAGGGAGGCCGACGCGGCTCGCACGCACGCCGTGGCCACTCAGGCCGCAGAGGCCAGCCGGCTGGCATCGGCAACGTCGGTCGGCTGACCGCCGATCCGCTGCGGTTCTCCGTCGCTAGACGGAGGCCGACGCACTGTCGCCGGTGCGGTGGGACTCTTGCCGCACCGGCTCGTAGTTCTCGTCCCGCAACCGCCGGGTCTCCCAGCGGTAGCGGATCGTCGAGCCGGGCCAGATCGCGACATTGCGGCCGCGTTCGTCGAGGTACCAGCTCTGGCACCCCGAACCCCAGACGGTATGCCGCGTCCGGGCCCGGACCCAACGCCCGAACCGGGCCTGTGCCGCGGCCGTGACGGTGGAGGGGCCCAGCCGGTCGGCCCGCATCAACGCCTGGAGGATGTGCTCGACGGCGGCCTCGATCATGATGAGCACCGAGTTGTGCCCGAGCGCCGTGTTGGGTCCGAGCAGCAGGTAGAGCTCGGGGAAGCCGGCCACTTCGATCCCCTGGTGGGTCGCCCGGGTGCGGGCCCAGGCGTCGGCAAGCGTCCGCCCGGACAGTCCGGTGATCTTCATCCGGTCGAAGCTGCCGCGCAGGTCGAAGCCGGTGGCGTAGACGAGGGCGTCGAGGTCGTGGTGGCGCCCGTCGGCGGTGACGATGCCGGTCGGTTCGACATGGTCGATCCCGGCGGTGACCAGTTCGACGTCGCTTCGGGCGAAGGTGGGCCAGTAGTCGTCGGAGACGAGCACACGCTTGCACCCCAGCGCGTAGGAGGGGGTCAGTGCGGCCCGGGTCACCGGGTCGGGGACCGCCTCGGCCAGGTGAGCACGCGATTGGGCCTCGGCCATCCGTCGCGCACCGTCCCAGCGCCCGAAGCCGAGCACGCGGGCCTCCAACCGCAGGTAGGTCCGTAGCCGCTGGAGCCGCTCCAGCCACGGCAGCCGCTGGTATGCCGCCTGGCGCACTGGCGACCACGGCTTGTCATCGCGGGGCACGATCCACGACGGGGTCCGCTGGAAGACGACGAGGTGACCGACCCGCTCGGCGATCGCCGGGATGAGTTGCACTGCTGAGGCTCCGGTTCCGACGACGCCGACCCGCAAGCCGTCCAGGCGGTCCTCGGCGGGCCAGTCGGCGGTGTGCAGGACGGATCCGGCGAAGGTCCCCATGCCGGGCAGATCCGGCCGGCGAGGCACGTGCAGGCCGCCGACCCCGAGAACGAGGGCGTCGGCGGTCCACTCCCGGGTGTCCGCCGCGACGACCCGCCAACAGTCGTCCTGCCAGGTGGCCTCGACGACATCGGCCTGCAGGACGAGCCGGGACCGCAACCCGAACCGGTCGATGCAGTCGCGCAGGTAGTCCCAGATCTCCCCCGCCGGCGCGTAGTCCCGGCTCCAGTCGGCCTT
>CAZNLX010000182.1:0-4139 GCA_964573925.1 uncultured Intrasporangiaceae bacterium | reverse complement strand
GTCCTCGCGGAGCATCGCCTCCACGGCCGGGTCGAGAACCGGCATCGGTATGCCGCTCTGCTCGGACTCCTGCACCTGCTCGGTCGGGATGGCGCGACCTTCCCGTTTGAGCACGCGCCAGGCCTCCCGTCGCACTGTCGTGATGAGCCAGGCGAGCACCGCTTGCGGCTCGGCGATCGAATCGGCACCCTCCACGAGGCGGATCCACGCCGTCTGGATGACGTCCTCCGCGGTCGCCGGGTCCACCCGTTGAGCCCGTGCGGTGTGCCAGAGGATCGGTGTCAACAGGTCGACGAGCTCGCCCATGCGTTCGCGATCCCCGGCCCGGTATGCCGCGAACGCATCGGCCGCGCGATGGGCCAACGTCGCGGGCGCGGGGCCGGTCACCCCTGGCCCTTCCACTCTGACACCTGGGCGAACATCGCCCGGCGGCCGCGAGCCACCGCTGCTGCCTGGCTCACCGTGGCGACGTCCGGGTCTGCGGCGATGGCCGCGGCGAGCTCGCCGGCGAGGACAGGCGCGGCGAACGAGGTGCCGCTCCACGTGCAGAAGCCGCTGCGGTAGTCGTCGGGGTCAGGGGTCGTGCGCACCCGGCCGTGGTATTCGACGCGGGCACTCGGCTGGGCGGCCGCCGTGACGTCGAGCGGGAAGGTGCTCACGAGCGAGCTGCCCGGACGGTGCGTCGACACCCACGTCCCGGCATTGGAGAAGTAGGCGACCGTCTGCCCGTCAGGGTTGAGTGCGCCGACGCTGGCCAGAGGGACCCGGTCGTCGGCAAATCCGGTGACCTGCGCGGCGAAGGCCGCGGGGTACATCGGCGCGAGGGTCGTCGCGTTGCCCGCCGCGGCAACGACCGCGACACCCCACTCGCCGTATTCGCGCATGAGCGCCCCGAACGGTCCGTCCATCGCGGCGTCGCCGGGGCTCTCGTGGTAGTAGCCGAGCGACAGCGACAGGACGTCGACCAAGCCATCGGTGGAGCCGGTGGTCAGGGCCTGGACGTGCCGGGCCAACAGCAAGGCCAGGGTGTTGATGAGGGCGCTCTCGGGCACCACGCCGTCGTCGCGCATGACCGGGATGGCGAGGATCTCGGCCTGTGGGCACAGTTGGCGGATCAGCCCGGCGATGAAGGTTCCGTGGCCGGTGTCCGACGGGATCACCGGGTCGAGGGGGTTGCTCGGGGGTGGCGGATAGGCCGCCCCGGCCGGCCCGGACAACCCCAGGGGTATGCCGTTGAAGGTCACCGTGCTCGTTGCGGTGCCCCCGTCGGGGAACCACGGGTGGGTGCCCAAACCGGTGTCCGGGACGGCGACGACCGGCGCCCGTGGCACGCTCGGGGCGCGCCGGGCCGGGTCGGGCAGGACCAGGGCGACGGGGGCCCGGCCGCCGGATCCGGGCCGGGCGTACTCACCGGCCGGCGACCCGCCGCCCTGAGTCGGCACCCAATAGGGGGTGGGCACCCAGTAGGGGGTCGGCACCCAATAGGGCGTGCCCGACATCGACGGTGCGGTGGTCAACAGATGGTCCAGGCCGAGCGGCGCCGCGACGCCGGAATCGGCGGCTTGCAGGGCCCGCAGCGCCGGCCAGGCGTCCACCGGTGGCGCGGGGGAGTCGCCGTCAATGCTCAGCCGGACCCCGGTCACCCAGTGCCGGGCCAGGACGTCCTGCGCGGTCGGGGCCAGGCTGCGGCTTCCCGAGCTAGCGGGGGCGGGGACGGGAACGGTCGACACCCGAAGCCCGAGGGTCTTGGCCAGCTCACTCACCGGGCGGATCGCGTCGTCGAGGCCGCGACCGGCCGCGCCGCGCACGAGCAAGCGATCACCCACGTATGCCGTCGCCGCCGGGGCCGAGCCGTCGGCCAGCCGCATCGCCGTCACCGGGTCGATGACCCGGGCGCCGTAGCGCACCGCGATCGTCGGGTGCAGGGTGGCCGGTGCCACCGCGCCGACCGGCGCGACCTCGGGCGGCCGGGCCGGTGTCGTCCCGCCCCGCTTAGGGGTGCGTCTCACAGCGCTCATCGAGTCCTCCGTGGGAGATGCCTGGCCTCGGCCCCGAGCCTAGGGGGTCGCGGTCCTGGCTGTCAGGAGACCGAAAAGTCCGCTCAGATACCGGTCACATCGTCCGAGATCGGACGCGTTGCGGGCCGGCCCGGCCGACAGGTGGGCGCGCTGCCGGCGCCCACCGCTGGAGACGTATCAGGGCGGTCCGTCGGCGCTCCTGTCCGTGTGTCAACCCACTCGGGGTGGCCTCCCTCTCCCCAACCCTAGGAGTGCCAACAATGGACGCACAGCACGAAGCCCGGGCCTTGATTCGCCCGGTGAAGGAGTCCGTCGAGGACGAGTTGCTCGCCCGCGAGGGCGTGGTCGGCGTCGACATCGCCGAGAAGATCAGCGCCGGCAAGCCCACTGGGCAGCTGTCCATCGTCGTCTTCGTCGAGAAGAAGAAGCCGGGCACCCGCCTGGCCAAGGGCCAGATGGTCCCCAAGGAGATCAACGGCGTCGTCACCGACGTCCAGGAGCTGGAGATCGAGCTCCAGTCGGCGATGGTCAAGCTCGACGACGGTGTCGGCCTGGTCGACGCGACGGCATACCCGAGCCTGCACGGCGGGATCAGCATGGGTCCGCGGCGCAGCGTCTTCCTTTCCCCGCCGGAGGTCCCGGCCGCCGGGAACTACGTCTTCGTCGGCACCCTGGGCGCGATGGTCCGCGACCGCGCCAACGGCAACGTCATGGCACTGACGAACTTCCACGTCGCCTGTCCGCGCGGCTGGGCGATCGGCGACCGGATGGCCCAGCCGTCACTCGTCGACAACGCTGCGGCGGCGACCGACTTCGGCTCCCTCGCTCGCGCGACGCTCTCCGAACACGTCGACGGGGCGGTCGTCCGGCTCGACGCGGGCAAGGACTGGACGGCGACGATCGAGACGATCGGCAATGTCGCCGGGACCGCCACGGCGACGGTCGGTATGCCGGTGCAGAAGCGCGGACGGACCACCGAGCACACCTTCGGCACGGTCCGTTCGACCGACTTCACGGCGACCATCAACTACGGCGGCGACATCGGCAACCGGACCCTGCGCAATCAGTTGCGCATCGAGACCGACACGACTCGCTCGGCCCGCTTCTCGCAGAAGGGCGACTCCGGCTCGGTCATCGTCAGCGGGGACCGCAATGTCGTCGGTCTGCTCTTCGCCGGTTCGACCGACGGGCAGTGGACCTTCGGCAACCCGATCGGCTTCGTCCAGGACGAGCTCGGCGTCGACGTCATCCCCTGGGCGATGACGCCGATCGTCACCCGGCCCGCCGTCTGTGAGTCGATCCGCACCCGGGTGCTGGTCTGCACGAACATCACCCGCACGGTGGCCTGCAATCTCGTCACCGAGCCGGTGCTCTGCCGGCCCACCCGGCCGGTCACCTGTCTGCAGATCACCCGGGCCGAATGCCCGCCGGTCACCCGCGGTCTGTGCCCGCCGGTCACCCGGGCCTGTGGGATCCCGATCCCCGGACCCGGCGACGTCGGTGGCCCGATCCAAGGTGGCGACGCGGCATACGGTGAGGAGTACCTCGCCGGCTATCTCGCCGCGCTCGAGGCGGTCGCGGCCGAGGAGGCTGCCGACGAGGCCGGGCGGTCCTGACATGACGAGCGCTCCGGGACTGTTCGCCGAGGCGGTCGCGCGCGGGCTGGTGTCCGCACGCGAGGTGCTCAGCGGCCGGGTCTCGGTCACCGATCAGTCCCGGAGCAACGTCGTGCACCGTGTGGACGTCGACGACCGCCCGGTCGCCTACGTCAAGGTGGCCGGTCCGGCCGCCGCTCTCGACGGCGACGACCCGGTCGCCGCCGAACGCCGGGTTCTCGCCGCGCTCACCGGCTGCCCGGTCGTGCCCCGGCTCATCCCCGAACCGACCGTTCCGGCTCGGCATCCCGGGGCGCCGGATGGGGACGCCCTGTGGACTCGGGCGGTGGACGGCATACCCCTGTATGCCGCGCACGGCACCCCCGCGCGCCTCGCCGAGGTGGCGCGGGCCTGGGGCGCGGCCGTCGCCTCGCTGCACCGGACCGGGTGTCCAACCTCGTATGCCGCCCAAGGGATCCCCGTGCTCCCAGCCCCTTGGGTCGTCACCCCGGATCGCCTCCCCCCC
>CAZNLX010000181.1:0-4163 GCA_964573925.1 uncultured Intrasporangiaceae bacterium | reverse complement strand
TCTCGGTCGTCGAGGACGTCCTGCGGATGGTGGCCACCCCACGCCCGCGCGAGGTGCGGCCCTAACGATGGGCACGGACCCGGGCACGCGGCATACCGCGGGATGGCAGGTGACCACGGCACAGGTCCGTGCCGGGGTCCTCGGGGGGATCGGCGCGATGGCAGCCGTCCTCGCGCGGCGCATCGATCTGCTCGTCCTCGCGGTGCCATTCCTGGTTGTGGCGACCTGGGGTGCCCTCGCACGACCCCGGGCTCCGCTCTCGCTCACCACGGCGCTGGGCAACCGGGAACTCGCCGAAGGGCAGGCCACCCGGTGGACCGCCACGATCGACCTCCCCCCCGGGGCCGACGAGACGACGATCCGGCTGTCCCCCGGAGCGTTCGTCGACGAGGACCCGGCCGCCGAACGCACGGCGATCGGCCCGGTCCCCGACGGCCCGGTGCGGCGCTCGATCGCGGCCCGGGTGACGCGCTGGGGCACTCGGCGGATCGGTCCGGGCCTGGTGGCCAGCCGTTCGGCGTGGTGGGCCTATCGCACCCCGGTCATCGAGGCGGGCGGCTTCGAGGTCGTCGTCGTCCCGGCCGGGGGTGACTTCGACAGTCAGGCGCCCACTCCCCACCCAGAAGGCCTCGTCAACAGCCATCGTGCCGAACGTCTCGGCAGCGGAAGCGAATTCGCGACGATCCGACCGTTCCACGTCGGCGATCGGTTGCGCCGGATCCATTGGCCGGCCTCACAACGCTCCGGGATCCTCCAGGTGACGTCGACCCATGCCGACGCCGATGCCCACGTCGTCCTCGTCGTCGACGCCTTTAGCGATCTGGGGCCGCGCGAAGGCATCGACGGGCGGCCGACCAGCCTCGACCTCTCGGTTCGAGCGGCCGCCGCTGTGGCCCAGCACTACCTCGGCGCCGGAGACCGGGTGTCGCTGCGAGTCTTGGGTTCCGAGAGGATCGAGCGGCTCGCCCCCGGCTCGGGGCTCATCCAGCGTCGGCGGATCCTCGACGTCCTGGCTCGGATCACCCCCGCGAGCGACCGAGAGTTGGCGACGGTCCGCGGCGTCGACGGGCTGACCTCCGGGTCCTTCGTCGTCGTCTTCACCCCCCTGGTCCACCACGCGATGGCGGGAGTCGTGGCCCGCACCGCGGCTCGGGGCCTGACAACCGTCGTCGTCGACACCCTGCCCGGACACCTCGGGGACGACGCGCAGGACCGCTACCTCAGCCTGGCCTGGCGAATCCGTCGGTTGGATCGACGCGACGAAATCCATCGCCTCCGGGGGGCTGGCGTGCCGGTCGTCGCCTGGCACGGCCCGGGCAGCCTCGACCTGGTCCTTCGCGACCTCAGTCGTCGATCCCGGGCCCCCCGAATGGCCCGCCGATGAGACCCACCGAGGCCCTGAGCCGGGCCCGCGCCGGGCGCTACCTGCGGGGCGCGGCAGCCCGCCGTTCTCAGGCGGTCCCCCGGGCCCGCCGTGCCCGGTCGCGGCAGATGCACCTGGCGTATGCCGTCGTGAGACTCGCACCCGCGGCATACCTCGCGCTGCTTGCCGGGACCGGGGCCCCGCTGCCCTCCGGGTCGGTGGTCGTGGCGCTCGTCGGGCTGCTGCTGGGCCGGCACCCCGACTCCGTGCTGTCCACGGGGGCCTGGCTCGTCCTCGGCGGGCTGTGGTTCGCGCTGGCCCCACCCCATGGGCTCGTGCTCCTGGCCGCCGTCGTCGCCCTGCTCGGGCATTGCGCGACCGCCTATGTGGCCGGAGCACCATCCGATGCCCAGGTCGAGCCGGCCCTGCTGCGTCGCTGGGCGGCACGGGTCCTCGTCGTCGTGGCGGTCACCACCGCCGTCTGGGCGCTGGGCCAACTGCTCTCCGCCGCGAACCTGCCCGGCTCGGTCGCGCTGACCACAGCAGCCCTCGTCGGCCTGGGTGGCTGGGTGCTGCTCGTCCGCGGTGGGGATGCCTCGGACCGCTGAGGTCAGCCCACCGGACCGACGAGGAACCACGGCTGGGTCCAGCCGGCGACCTCGGTGCGCCGATCGACGAGGGCCGGGACGTCCAGGGCAGCCACGGCGCCGGACCCGGGATCATGGACGAGCAGCGAGCCGTCGTCGCCAGGAACGAGCAGGGCGACGTGACGCGGCAGGGTCGCATTGCCGACGAACAGGGCACCGGGCCGCTGATCGGTGACGTGCCCGGCGAGCCGCTGGGCGAGGGTGGCTACTCGCTCCGGGTTCCGCCAGCGCACGAGGACGCTCCGGTAGCGCGCCCCCGGCGCCGCCGCGCCCGACTCGAGTTCGCGGCATACCGCCCAGGGGGTCGTCCCCAGAGCGCGCGGCCAGGGCAGCTGCGGCCGTCCGTCCGGCCCGAGAAGGGTGTTGGTCCGGGCGTGGACGAGGTCGAGGTATGCCGCGAACCGCGCCTGCGCGGTGGAGCCGTCGGGATAGGCCCGCCCGCCCTTGTCGCCGGTACGGATCCAGGTGACGAGCGCGGGATCGCGCAGCATCCGGGCGGTGGCCAGCGCCGTCGGTCCGCAGGTCCGTCCATCGACCTGTTGAGGCGCAGGAAGGCCCGCGACGAGGCGAAAGGGCGTCGGCCCGCCCATCGGTGACGCAGCGGTCACGAACTCACGCGGACTGGCGGCGCGGCGCGCGTTTGACGACGCGCGGGGCCTCACGCCGGACGATCGTCGGGTTGACGTTGTCGCGGACGACCTCGTCGGTGATGACGACCCGAGCGATGTCGTGCTCGCTGGGCACGTCGAACATCACCGGCAGGAGCACCTCCTCCATGATCGCCCGCAGGCCACGGGCCCCGGTGCCGCGCAGGAGGGCTTGGTTCGCGACTGCGTCGACCGCCTCAGGGGTGAACTCCAACTCGACGCCGTCGATCTCGAACATCCGCTGGTACTGCTTGACCAGGGCATTGCGAGGCTCGGTGAGGATCGCCACGAGCGCGGCCCGGTCCAGCGGCGTCACCGTCGTGATGACCGGCAGGCGGCCGATGAACTCGGGGATGAGCCCGAACTTCATGAGGTCCTCGGGCATGACGTCGGCGTAGGAATAGCCCTCGTCCTTGGCCGTGTGCAGCTGCGAGCCGAAACCGAGGCCCTTCTTGCCCGAACGGGCCTCGATGAGTTTCTCCAGACCGGCGAAGGCGCCGCCGACGATGAACAGGACGTTCGTCGTGTCGATCTGGATGAACTCCTGGTGCGGGTGCTTGCGACCACCCTGCGGCGGGACCGAGGCGGTGGTGCCTTCGAGGATCTTCAGCAGGGCCTGCTGGACGCCCTCACCAGAGACGTCGCGGGTGATCGACGGGTTCTCGCTCTTGCGGGCGATCTTGTCGACCTCGTCGATGTAGATGATCCCGGTCTCGGCCTTCTTGACGTCGTAGTCGGCGGCTTGGATGAGCTTGAGCAGGATGTTCTCGACGTCCTCACCAACGTAGCCGGCCTCGGTGAGCGCCGTGGCGTCGGCGATGGCGAACGGGACGTTGAGCATCCGCGCAAGGGTCTGGGCGAGATAGGTCTTGCCGCACCCGGTGGGCCCGATGAGCAGGATGTTGGACTTGGCGATGTCGACCGCGTCCTCCCCCTTGCGCCCCATCCCCTCGCCGGCCTGGATTCGCTTGTAGTGGTTGTACACGGCAACGGCCAGGGCGCGCTTGGCGGTGTCCTGCCCGACGACATAGGTGCCCAAGAAGTCGAAGATCTCCCGCGGCTTGGGCAGCTCGTCGAGGCTGAGGTCGGAGGTCTCGGCGAGCTCCTCCTCGATGATCTCGTTGCACAGATCGATGCACTCGTCACAGATGTAGACGCCCGGGCCGGCGATGAGCTTCTTGACCTGTTTCTGGCTCTTGCCGCAGAAGGAGCACTTGAGCAGGTCGCTGCCGTCACCCACGCGCGCCATCTGCCGAACCTCCCGCTGGTGCAACCGCTCGGTGCGATTACGTCCTGACCGACGCTACCCGCCGGGGGCCGCTCGTGCTCCCTATTACACGCCCCGACATCACTGAGGTCGGGTCTGTCCGCTCAGGGCGGACAAAGACACCGGTATGCCGCACGCCCGGGTGGGCATGCGGCATACCGGTGTCAGACGGGACGGTCAGACTTTGGGGACCAGGCGGATCTGGACCGCCTCGATGGCCCGGGACTGTCCGGTGGTGC
>CAZNLX010000180.1:0-4169 GCA_964573925.1 uncultured Intrasporangiaceae bacterium | reverse complement strand
GTCCGCACCCTGAGCGCACAGAGCGGGCACTGAGCCCGCGCTGCGCGGGCACCCGCCCGAGCGGAGATCTCACGGAGGTCTCCCGGTCCCTTCATCGTTCCCTCACATGAGCCGGTCAGGGTGGCTCCAGACCCGACCCGCACAGGAGGCCCCCATGCCGCCCGCAGCCGCACGCCCCGGTGAGCCGGCCCAGAAGCCCCGCCTCACGGCATACCAACGCCGGATGCGCGCCGTGACGACGCTGCACCGCTGGCGCCACCTCGTGCAGTTCGCCGTCGCGGCCCTCATCGTCGCCATGGCGGTCCGACACGGCACCGAAGCCGTCGTCGGGGCTCCCTCGGTCGACGCGCTGTGCCCGTTCGGGGCGGTCGAGACGATGTGGACCTGGCTGACGACCGGCAGTTTCATCAGCAAGATCCACGCGTCCAACCTCGTCATGGGGCTCGGCCTGCTGTTGTCCGTCCTCATCGCCGGCAATGCCTTCTGCGGCTGGGTGTGCCCGTTCGGGGCGGTCCAGGATGCGCTCACCTGGGTGCGCCGGAAGCTGCACGTGCCGACGGTGGCCGTGCCCGTGCGGGTTGATCGGGTGCTGCGACTCGGTCGGTTCGTCGTCCTGGGCGTGGTCCTCGTCGCCAGCGCAACGACCCTGAAGTTGTGGTTCGCCGACTTCGATCCCTATGTCACGCTCTTCGGGCTGCACTGGCTCTTCGAGCCCGACCCGGCCTCGATGTGGATCGGGTGGGCCATCCTCGCCGTCGTGCTCGGCCTGTCGGTCGCCGTCGAGCGCGCCTGGTGTCGCTATCTCTGCCCGCTCGGCGGAGTGCTCAGTGTGCTTGGACACCTCAGCATCCTGCGGGTGCGCCGTAGCCCGACCGCGTGCACCGGCTGCGACCTGTGCGTCAAGCCCTGCCCGGTGGGGATCGACGTCGCCAAGCCGGTCCCGGCGGTGAGCACCGACTGCATCGGTTGCCTCGAGTGTGTGGCCAACTGCCCGACCGGCGGAGCGCTCGAGGTCAGCGCGGCGGCCCCGTGGACAGCCTGGCGCAAGCAGATCACCGACCCCACCGCAGTCGCCGCCGGAGTGCCTGCCGGAGCGCCCGCCGCAGCCCCGGGCGGAGCGCGGCGCGGGCCGGTGGCGGTGACCATCGGCCGCCGCCCCTCGGGCGCGTCGGCAGGCCCGGCGACCGAGAAGGAGGCCGGGAAGTGACCGCCGACGGCCCGACCCCAGCCACCCCGCAGGCCGCGAACGCACCTCAGCCCCACCCGGAAAGGCGCGTGGTCCGCAAGGCGGCGGTGTCGCCCCGAGCCAAGGGGACGGCATCCGTGAATCGGTGGCTCATGCCCGTGCTCGGCGTGCTGCTGCTCTTCGGAACGATCGGCGTGGCCCAGGCGACGGACAACTGGGTGACCAGCGGACGGACCGTCGCAGGAGCCGGTTCGCGGACTGGAGCCGCCGTGGGGGGCGGCTCCGAACGGACCGTTGCGGCTGGCTCTCTCAGGTCCGCGGACCTCAAGGGGTGGATGACGCTTCGGGACGCGGCCGACGGACTCGGTATGCCGCTCGCCGACCTCCTCGTCCTCGTCGGTGCCCCCGCGGGGTCCGGGGTCGACGGCACGACCGCCTTCAAGGACCTCGAGAGGCTCGTGCCGGGCTTCTCGCTCACCGATTTCCGGCCCAAGGTCGCCGCGGTGGTGGGGCGTTGACCGGCACCCGACGTTCCGCGAGGGGCCAGCGCCGGGCGTGGCTCGACCGTATCGGCGAACCGCCCGCCAATCCCGGAGCCGATGATGACGACACGGGGGGCGGGATCCCGGCGGAAACCCCGGGAATCCAGCGGCGGTCATCCCATTCGTGTTCAATGGACGGTATGCCCATTCCTCCGGGCCGAGAAGGGACTCCCCGGGGCCTCCTACGTGACGAGGTCTACGCTCGATTGTGCGATGCCATCGTCGCGGGAACCTTCGAGCCGGGTGAACAGTTGCGCGATGCCGAATTGGCCGCCTGGCTGGGAGTGAGCCGCACGCCGATCCGGGAGGCAATCCTGCGCCTGGCCCGGACGGGCTTGGTCGTCACGA
This sequence comes from uncultured Intrasporangiaceae bacterium, assembly GCA_964573925.1. Classification (GTDB taxonomy): domain Bacteria; phylum Actinomycetota; class Actinomycetes; order Actinomycetales; family Dermatophilaceae; genus Phosphoribacter. The sequence goes on along the minus strand of CAZNLX010000180.1, from coordinate 2,093 downwards.
CGCCGGGCCGTTCGACCGTCGTCGCCTCCGTCGAACCGCAGACCCTGCGAGATGCGCAGGAGGTCGTCGCGGCGATGCACGAGTTGGCGGTTCGGACCGCCACTCCGTTCGTGCGCCCCGCCGACATCGAGGTGATGCGCCGGGCCAACCGGAGGTTCGAGCAGGCCGTCGCCTCCGGCGACGCCGAGGCGGCTATCGAGGCGGACGACGAATTGCACGGGGTGCCGGTGGCCGTAGCCGCCAATGGCGCGTTGACCTCGGTGCTCGAGCAGTTCACCCCGGTCCTGCGCCGCGCCGAGCGGCTGCGCTTCGGATCGTTGTCCGGGCGACGCTCGGTCCTCCTGCACGAGCGGCTCATCGCGGCGATGGAGGCCGGGGACGCCGAGGGGGCCGTCGCTGCATCCACGGCGACCTGGACCACGCTGGGGCGGATCATCGATCTCGACCCGCGCTGAGCGTCCGCCCGGAGCCTAGTTCCGCAGCATCTCCGCCAGCCAGGTTCCCACCGAAAGGGCACTGGTCACCAACTGCCGGGTGGGGTCGAGTTCCTGTCCGCCGCAAGCCACTCCGCGTGGGAACGCGGAGTCCAGGACGCCGCAATGCCCGCCACCGGGGATCTCGAGCCAGGCCGGGGAGCCGGCGGTCGCGGCATACACCGCTCGGGTCCGCGCCGGCGGGACGACAGTGTCGGCAGTCCCGACGACGAAGAGGCTGGGCACCTGCAGGGAGCCGAGGGCCGGGAGCATCGAGGGGCGGGTGTCCAGCGCGGCCAGCGTCGCGACGGCCCGGAAGCCCGGCCAACGGGTCGCCCCCAGCAGGGCACACCCGGCACCCATCGAATGGCCCACGGCCGCAGCGAGATCCGGGTGCGCGTGGGGTTCGTTTGCCCGAGCCCACTCGACGGCACGCCATAGGTCGTCGGCCAGCGCCCGGTGCCGGGGGAGCGGGCCGGCCTGTGTGTCGGGTGCGACGACGAGGAAGCCGTGTCCGGCCAAGGCGGTCATCAGCCCCCGGTAGCGCCAGGGCCGCTGCAGGAAGCCGTGACCGAAGGCCACCACCGGGTATGCCGCCCGCCCCCCGCCCGCGCCCGGGACCGTGCCCTCGGGCAGGACCGTGCCCTCGGCCGGGACCGTGCCCTCGGGCGGCCGCACCACGAGGAGGCGCGGGCCGGTGGCGCGGGAGGGCGGCATACCGGGAGGCTAGCTGCGGCACCACGGGACGTCACGCGGTCACCAGATCGGGCCGAGCGGCGCACGGCGGGCGGGGCGGGCGGTAGCGTCCGTCCATGCGTTCGCGTCGCCGTCGCCGGATCGCGCTCCGGGTGTTGGGTGCCCTGCTCGCCCTCGTCCTCGTCGCCCTCGTCGGCGGCTACCTCTACGCCAAGCCGCTGCTGCTCACCGGCACGGGGTATGCCGCGCACAGCGAATGCGCGCTGGCCGGCATCGCCAAGCGTCAGGATGCCGCGACCGACCTGCCCCTGAATCCGCTCGTGCCCTACCTGCGCAGCTCGAAATCCCCTGACAACAGCGCGTATTCGTCGACCGTGCTCGGCGTGCTCGCCGGGCAGACGGCCTACTACACGGAGGCGGGCTGCACCCTGGGGGCCCCGCTCACGGCATACGGGCCGCTGACCCCGGTGTCCGCGGGTGCGAACCCCTTTGCGTCCGCGCCCGAGCCCACCCCGTCCGCGGCGGTCGCCGCAGCGGTTGCGAAGGCCTTCGGCGACGACCTGCCCGAAGCCGAGAAGAAGGCCTTGGGAACCCGAGCCGTCCTTGTCCTGCGCGGCGGCGAGCTGGTGGCGGAGCGCTATGCGCCGGGGTTCACCAAGGACACCCCACAACTGGGCTGGTCGATGTCCAAGAGCGTGGCCAGCCTGCTCACCGGGCGGGTCGCGCAGGCGGGCAAGGTCGCGGTCACCGACGCGGCGCTGCGACCGGAGTGGACCGACGGACGGAAGGCGATCACCGTCGACCAGCTCCTGCGGATGACCAGTGGCTTGTCCTGGAACGAGGACTACGACCTCGGCACACCGATCACGTCGATGCTCTACCTCGAACCCGACATGGCGAAATTCGTTGCGAGCCAACCGCTTG
>CAZNLX010000179.1:0-4172 GCA_964573925.1 uncultured Intrasporangiaceae bacterium | reverse complement strand
CGTATCTCCTTCTCCAGTGCCGCAAGCCGTGCGGCCAGGTCCAACAGATCGGCGTCGTCGCGGGCCGGTGGCCCGCCGAGCAGGTAGCGCACCTCGTCGAGGTGCCGGCCGCCGGCCATGGCGGCGGCCTGCGCAACGAGGTCCGGATGGGTGCCCGGGGCCATCCCCAGGTATGCCGCGAGCCGCCGCAACGACGCCTCCCGCAACACGGCGCCGGCCCGGCCGGCATCTCGCGCCTTCTGGTACATCCGGCCGCGGCTCTCGGTGGTCTCCACTGCCCGCACGACGACCGGCAGCGGTTCGACGACGAGCCGCCCGAACCGTCGGCCGCGCCACCAGAAGGCGGACAGGCAGGCCATCGCCAGGAGCATGAGCCCGGGTCCCCACCACGGCGGCGTGAAGGACGTCTCTTGCCCGGAGGCGGTCGGTGGCACGTCGCGCAGATCAGGCACATACCAGACCAGGCGGCTGGAGTGCCCGAGGGCCCGCAGCATGAGGGCGCCGTTCTCCACCTGGCCGACTCGCTCGTTGGTCACCGTGTCGGTGCTGCCGACGAGGACCACCTCGCGCAGGCCGGGTCCAGAGGTGACCAGGTAGACGGCATACCCGTCGTTGACATAGCAGCTCTGGGTGGCGCGGGGGTCCTGGTACTCGGCCTGCGAGCGGGTCAGGCGCTCGCCGGGGCGGACGTCGGGGCTGTCGCAGCTGCTGACCAGGGCGTTCTGGGCGCGATAGGTCTCGCGCATGGCGACGCTGGGGACCAGGGCCCGGACCACCCGGCGCTCGGGACGGATCAGCACGACGCGTTCGGCCTGGCTCGCCGCCGAGGCGAGGGTGCTCAGGGTCGCCTCGCGCAGGTCGGTGCTGTTGCTGACCACGACCGTCGTGTCGCCGTCGATCGGGGTGGTCAGCAGTGCGGGCTGACCTTCCACGACGACCACCTGAACCCCGCGGGCGGCCAGCACGCGAGCGATCGCCTGAGCGCCCGCGGCGGTCGGGTTCTGCGGGTGGTATGCCGCGGTGCTGCCGGGGACCTGACCGCTACGGCCGAGCAACACGGCGGCGCCGAGCAGCAGGGCGACGACGATCCCGATGCGCAGCCACCGGGCCCGTCCGGTCGGTGCGGTCGCCTCGGGTGCGTCGGCCGCGGCGGGCCACAGGCCGGTGGTCACGTCCCGCTCCCGGTCGCCGTGGCGTCGGCGGTGAGCACCGGCTTGGCTCGACGCAGCGTCTCGTCCAGTCCCGCGGCGGCGGTCGCGTCGGCCTCGGTCGCGGCATACCGGCCGTAGCGGACCTTGTCGAAGAGGTCCATCCCGGCGGCGACCGCCGCTGCGTGGGTCGGGAAGACCGGTGCGAGTTGGGTGCCCACTTCGTGGGCGGTGAGCGACGGTGCTTCCGACAAGAGGGTCCGGTCGGCAGCTTCGCGAGCCAACGCCCGGGTGAATTCGACGACGGCGTCGTCCCAACGGCCCTCACGCAAGGCCGCGCGGCCCCGGTCGCGGAACTCGGCCGGGGTGTAGGACAACTCCCCCAGGACCGCGCCGTCCGCGGCGACGGTGGTCCGCTCCCGCCGGACTCTGCGGAGCATGAGGGCCAGGCCGGCAATGATGAGCGCGACGAGCAATGCGACGAGGATCGGTGGAGCACCGGGACCGGTCGGGCCGGTGCCGCCGATCCGGGACAACAACTCGGCGATCTGCTCGATGATCCAGTCGACGATCCGGGACAGGAGTGGGCGGCCGTCGTGGTAGTCGGGCTTGGCCAGTTCCTCGGCCAGCCACTGCCGGGCCTGCGTGCCGCTCGGTTCGACGTCCGCCGACCACCACCCCGGCGAGATGGTCACGGCCGGGCTCCGGCATCGGTGGCGGCGGCCCGCAATAAGGCGAGGTCGAGGCCCTCGCGGCGCATCCGGGCGTCCAGGTAGTGCAGCACGATGCTCGTGGCGACGAACGGGGTGACGACGACAGCCGCGCCGAGGTTGGCCAGAGCGAAGGCGACGTCCCCGGCCGGGTCGCGCAGTCCCCGGGGGACTTCCAGGACGTCGATGAGCAGGTGGTAGAGGCCGAGTTGGGGCAACTCGAGGGCCCAGAAGACGATGACGGCCAGGCTCAGCACAATGAGCAGGACGCCGACGATCGACCAGGTGCGGCCCCGGGAGAGGGCCCAGGCTCGGGCCAGGGCGCGTCCGGCGGTGAGTCGCTCGAGCACCGCGGCCGGGGCGGCGTAGATCAACCGGGGGACCAGCCACACGTCGGCCGCGAGGGCGGCCAGCCCACCGCCGGCACCGACCAGCAGAACGAGGGGGACGGGGCCGTCCGAGACGAGCGCGAGGGCGCCGATGACCACGGCCCAGGGCAGCAGGCCCGAGAGGCAGGTCAGCGCCTGGGTGCCCAGCACGGTCCAGATCCGGGGCCGGGCGACGGCCCAGATCGCCGGCAGCGGATGACGCCGACCGAGGGTGGCCTCGGCGACGGCATACGCGAGCAGACCGCTGAGCACGAACGTCGCGAGGGCCGTCCCTGCCAGGCCGAGCAGCGGGGGGACCGCGGAACCCGCCAACACCGTGCTCACCCTGGTGGTCCGCAACCACGAGCCGGCGAAGGCGAGGGCGATCAGGACGACCACCGGGATCGCGGCGAGCGAGTTGACGACCGCCGCGGCGCCCAGCACTGGCCCGGGATTGCGCCGGACGTGCTTGACCGACCCTTCGATGAGGTCGCCGAGCCGCAACGGGGCCAAGGGGACGATGCCCGGCTTGGCGCTGCGGGTGAGGGCGTAGCGCCCCCGGGATGCCGCCGCGGAGCCGGGCGCCCCGATGGCTGGACCGGTCGGCGCGAGGTAGGACGCGCGACGCACCCGGACCGGGGCCGGCGGGGGACCGGGCGGCGGGCCGAAGCCGCTCACCGGGTCACCCCTGGCGTCGGTCGTGCTCCCACGGGTCTAGCCCCCTGTCCGGCGGTCCTGCGGCTGTCTCCGACGCTATCAGGCGTCGTTCGACGAGCCGGCGGACCGACTCAGGGGATCCGCAGTGCGCCCCCAGGCTCATGGCCCGGTCGACGATCGCCTCTTCGCGGCGCCACAACTCCAGGCCGCGGCGCAGCAGCACCAGCGGCGGTTTGCGGCCCTCGCGCAGGTCGCGGCGCAGGCGCAGCAGGGCGTTGCGGGTGCGCCCGTGGGTGATGCAAAACGCCCCGGCCAGGCGGCCCCGCTCGCGCAACACCGGGGCGATCTCGGCCGCGAAGATCCCCTCGGCGACAACGAGATGTCCCGCCTCGGCGGTGAGTTCGCTCGAGCCAACCGCCCGGGACTGGGCGATGTCGTAGTCCGGCACGCGGGCCCGGCCGGTGTCGAGCAGTTCCTCCAGCGCAGCGACCGCCGCGTCCGCGTTCCAGGAACGGGGGTCGTCCCAGTCCGGGATCGGGTGCCCACCCAACGAGATCATCGGCAGCGTCGGGTCGTCGCCGTCGCGGTAGAAGTCGTCGAGTCGGACCACCGGCCAGCCGTGGGCTTCGTGGAGCAACCTGGCCAGCCGCGATTTGCCGGCTCCCGAGGGACCGCTGAGCAGGACGACACGCGCCTGGTCACCGCTGTCCCTCACGGAGTCAGCAGCCTAGCGACCCTTGGGATGCCAGACGGTCTTGGTCTCCAGGAAGGCGGTCATCCGGGACAGGTCGGGGGTGAGCGTCCAGTCGGGTTCCACGGCCTGCGCGCCCGTGCCGGCCGGACGCAGCACCCGCTTGAGGTTGTCGGCGGCGGTGGCTTCGAGGTCACCCCAGGTCAGTCCCGCGGCACCGGCCGTCCCAGCCAGGTCGATGGCGTTGACGTCGCGGTGCGACGCCAGCCACGGCGCGATCTGCGCGGTCCGTCCGGTGATGATGTTGACGACCCCGCCGGGGACGTCGGAGGTGGCCAGACACTCGGCGAGGGTGACCGCCGGCAACGGGCGCTGCTCGCTGGCCACGACGACCGCGGTGTTGCCCGAGACGACGACCGGGGCGAGCACCGAGACGAGCCCGAGCAGCGACGACGCCTGCGGGGCGAGCACGGCGACGACCCCGGTGGGCTCCGGGGCGGAGATGTCGAAGTAGGGCCCGGCGACCGGATTGAGCCCACCGAGGACCTGGGCGAGCTTGTCGGACCACCCGGCATACCAGACCCAGCGGTCGATCGCC
>CAZNLX010000178.1:0-4175 GCA_964573925.1 uncultured Intrasporangiaceae bacterium | reverse complement strand
CGCCGGCGGCTGGTCCGCCGACGCCATCGCCGCCGCCTGGCCCGAGACCTTCGCGCCCAGCCAGCAGTCGGTCGGCGAGAAGCTGCCGACCCCGCCGTCGGCCTGATCGCGCGTCGCCCCACCAGCGGCCACCCTCGCCACCGAACCCACCCACCCGGCATACCCGGCATACCCAGGAGTCCCGATGAGCATCTCCGTGGCCGACGTGGTCGCCATCGACGTGCACGTGCATGTCGAGGTCGACGACCACGGGCACACCGCCCTGCCGCAGTCCTTCCTCGACTGGTCGGCGAAGTACTTCAAGTCCGGCGGCCCGCGCACCCCGACGATCGACGAGATCGCCGCCCGCTACCGCGAGCGCAAGATCGCCGCCGTCATCTTCACCGTCGACGTCGAGAAGTCGATGGGCCAGCCGCGCATCCCCAACGAGGTCGTTGCCGAGGGCGCCGCCCGCAACAGCGACATCCTCATCCCCTTTGCCAGCATCGACCCGGCCCGCGGCGCCGAGGGCGTCAAGGAGCTCGAACGCCTCATCGCCGACCACGGCGTCAAGGGCGTCAAGTTCCACCCGAGCCTGCAGAACTTCGCGCCGAACGACGGCACGGCATACGGGCTGTTCGAGGTGCTGGCCCACCACAAGATGCCCGCGGTCTTCCACACCGGCCAGACCGGGATCGGCGCCGGGATGCCCGGCGGCGGCGGGGTGAAGTTGCGCTACAGCGACCCGATGCTCCTCGACGACGTCGCGGCCGACTTCCCCGACCTGCCGGTCGTCCTCGCCCACCCGTCGGTGCCCTGGCAGGACCAGGCGATCTCGATGGCCACCCACAAGGGCAATGTCTCCATCGACCTGTCCGGCTGGTCGCCGAAGTACTTCCCGCCGGCCCTGGTCAAGGCGGCCAACGGTGCGCTGCGCAGCAAAGTGTTGTTCGCCTCAGACTTCCCGGTCATCGACACCGACCGCTGGCTGGCCGACTTCGACACACTGGACATCAAGCCCGAGGTGCGGCCGATGATCCTCAAGGACAACGCAGTCCGCCTGCTCGGTCTGGCCTGAAAGGAACCCATCGGATGACCACCACCGTGCACTTCGACGATCTCGCCTCCCTCGTCGGGACGCCCCTCGGCGCGACCGACTGGATGGAGATCGACCAGGAGCGGATCAACACCTTCGCCGACGCGACCGGGGACCCGCAGTGGATCCACGTCGACCCGCAGCGGGCCAAGACCGGCCCGTTCGGGACGACGATCGCCCACGGCTACCTCACCCTCTCGCTCATCGTCCCCCTCTTCGTCGACCTGCTCGACGTCCAGGGGGTGACGACGAAGCTCAACTACGGGCTCAACAAGGTCCGCTTCCCGGCCCCGGTCAAAGTCGGCTCCCGGATCCGGCTCGTCGCGACGATCGTCGACGTCAAGCCGGTCGGCGGGGGCGGCGCCGAGATCGCCTGGAGCGGCACCGTCGAGATCGAGGGTTCGGACAAGCCCGCCTGCGTCGCCGAGCCGGTCTACCGCTTCTACCCGTGAGCCGTCCTGCGCCGGCGCGGCGGCCCTGACCGGCAGCCGATCCGGCATGTCACCCGCTCGATGCCGGCCGGCCGGTTCCACCCGACCGACCGGCATCGCGGCATACCCCACGTCTTCAGTCCACTCGACGAGGAGCCCCGATGAGCCACTACCGCAGTGACCGCGCGCACTCGCAGTTCCTCCTCTTCGACGTGTTCGGCGTCGGCGCAACCTATGGCGTCCCCCCGTTCGAGGACTTCGACCCGCAGACCGCGGTGGAGATCCTCGAGCAGGTGGAGACCTTCGCCCACGACAAGCTCGCCGGCTCCTTCCCCTCGGCCGACCTGCACCCGATCCGGCTGGACCCGGTGCGACACACGGTGACTCTCCCCCGGGACCTGCGCGAGTCGCTGGCCGCCCACGTCGCCTCCGACTGGCTGCGACTGGACCTGCCCGCCGATGTCTCCGGCATCCACGTCCCGGCCTCGCTGCGGTGGGCCGCAACGGAGTTCATCCTCGGCGCCAATCCGGCCGTGGCCATGTGCAGCCAACTCATCCCGACCGTCGTCGCCATGCTCCAGCGCAACGGCACCCCGGCGCAGCGGCGGCTGGCCGAACTCATCCTCGAACGCAACTGGACCGTCACCATGGTGCTCACCGAGCCGGACGCCGGCTCGGACGTCGGGCTGGGCCGGACCAAGGCGACCCCTGCCGGCGACGGGACCTGGCACCTCACCGGGACCAAGCGCTTCATCACCTGGGCCGCTCACGACGCGGCCGAGAACGTCATCCACTGCGTCCTGGCTCGGCCGCAGGGCGTCGGCGGCGTCGGGGGGCCCGGGACCAAGGGCTTGTCCCTGTTCATCGTCCCCTCGCAACTGTTCGACCCGCAGACCGGGCAGTTGCTCGGCCCCAACGGAGTCGTGGCGGCGAACATCGAACACAAGATGGGCATTCTCGGGACGCCGACCTGCGAACTCGTCTTCGGGAACCGGGAGCCGGCCGTCGGCACCCTGCTCGGCGACACCCACGACGGCATCCGGCAGATGTTCGAGATCATCACCTACGTCCGGATGATGGTCGGTCTCAAGACGATCGCCGCCCTGTCCAGCGGGCACCTCAACGCCCGCGACTACGCGATGAGCCGCAAGCAAGGCCGCGAACTCGTGTCCTTCACCGGGGAGCGCGGCGGGCGCCCACTCGTCGAGATCGTCGACCATCCCGACATCCGCCGCTCCCTGCTGACCCAGAAGGCGTATGCCGAGGGGGGCCGGGCCCTGGTCCTCTACACCGCGACGATGATCGACCGGTTCGAAGCGGCGGCCGCGCAGGGACGCACCGACCCGGTGGCGGTCGAGCGGCACCGGATGCTGCTGCCCATCGTCAAGACCTGGTGCGCCGAGAGCGGCTGGCGGGTGCTCGGCCAGGAGTCCCTGCAGGTGTTCGGCGGCTCGGGCTACCTGCGCGACTACCCCCTCGAGCAGTACGTCCGGGACACGAAGATCGACGCGATCTACGAAGGCACGACGGGAATCCAGTCCCTGGACCTCTTCGAGCGCCGCCTCCTGCGCGACCAGGGCGCGACCGCAGCGCTGCTGCTCGGCGAGATCGCCGACACGGCCGCCAGCCTTGCCGAGGGGCCGCTGGCCGTCGAGGCGGACCTGCTCGCCGCGGCGCTCGGGGCTTTCCGCGAGTTGTTGGAGCTCACCGCCGCGCGCGCCGGGCACGCACCGCGGGTTGCTGCACTCGGACTGACTCGGCTGTTGCTGTCCATGGGCGACCTCGTCGTCGGCTGGCTGCTGCTGCGGACCGCGGCCGCGGCCGTCGAGCGCCGCAACGATCCGGCGTTGCTCGTGACCACGGACGCCGACCTGGACGGATCGATCGCGGCCGGCCGATGGTTCGCCCGGCAGGTCCTGCCGCACCTGAGCGCCGAACTCTCCGGGGCTCACCTGCTCGACGGCGAACCGCTCGTGCTGGCCGATACCTCGCTGTGAGCATCCCCCGGGGTTCCCTCGGACTGAGCCCTGCCCGTAACGTGTCGCGCGTCGGACCGTCGACGACTGGAATGGGGGTCGGCTGCGGATGAACTACCTGGAGTCCGTCGACAACTCCTTGCGCCTGCTCATGCTCGTGGCTGCCAAGGCACGGGTGGGGGTCAGCGAAGTGGCCGCCGAGTTGGGTGTGGCGCCCTCGACGGCATACCGGCTGTTGTCGACGCTGCGCTACCGCGGCTTCGTCGTGCAAGGCCACGACCGGACCTACCGTGCCGGGCCAGCCCTCGAGGAGATGGTGAGCAACCGGATCACCCGCGCCAACCTCGCCGATCTCGCCGGGCCGGCTCTCACTCAATTGCGCGACGCCACCGAGGAGACCGCGCACCTCATGGTGCTCGTCGGCCGACAGGTGCGCTTCATCGCCAGCGTCGAGTCGACCCAATCGCTGCGGATCGGCAGCCGGGTCGGTGCCATGCTCCCGGCGCACCGCACCTCCGGCGGCAAGACCATCCTCGCCGCGCTGCCGGCCGAGACCCTCGACCAGCTCTACCCCACCACCGGGGCGACCTCGGACGAGCTCAGCACCACGGCCGGGGCCACCCTGCGCCGGGAACTGGCCAGGATCCGCAAGCAGGGCTATGCGATCAACAACGGCGAGACCGAGCGCGGGGT
>CAZNLX010000177.1:0-4175 GCA_964573925.1 uncultured Intrasporangiaceae bacterium | reverse complement strand
CATCGGGCCATGACCTTATCGACGTTCGGTGCGCCCTTCGCCAACGTGGTTCGCCAGTCAAGCTTCCTGAGATGCTGCAGGTGGCCCACGAGGACGATCGGCGCTAGGTCCGCATCTGCCGCCGTGCGGACAACCCAGGGTCCGCTCAATCGGTCTGGAAGCTGCGACAGGCCGCCGGGGAAGACCCACCCAGCGGCGGTCTCGTTGGCTTCGCGTTCCTGACCGGCCTCAACTGAGTGGTCATCTGGGTCGTCGTCCACGTCGATCGTCTCGACGATCGGCGTGTCGTCCTTCACGTGACCATGAGTCAGGTGCGCGATCTCATGGACAAGGGCGAAGAGCACCTTGTCCAGTCGCTTCCCTCGACCAGACAGGCCGATGACTCGGGTCTCGTCAACAATCATCGCGCAGCCATCGATCTTTGCCCCCGGGAGTGCGGGGACGTAGACCAGGCGAACACCCACGCCGCCAAGCATCTGCGGCAGGCCGGCAAAGTCCGCAGGGCTCTTGAGGATGCGCGGTAGGGCCGCGCCGACGGCTTCGAGAGCCTTCCGCGAGTACTCGCCCGTGACCGGCTTCTTGCGCGCAGCGTGACGGACCATGTATAGCCAGGAGGTCTGGAGCGAGGAGAGGGCTTCGCCGTGATTGGAGCGCTTGGCTGCGGCCGCAAGACGCGGCTCGTGATCGAGCGACTTCAACTCGAAGAATCGGACGACCTCATCCTCGAGCTCGTCCAGCGACTTGCCAGTGAGAACGCCCGCCTTCCTGAGTAGCGGGATGGGGCCTTTGGCGTTGAGGCGGGCACGACGACGTACGTCGTCCAGGTCGCTCTGCGACTTGGAGTCTTGCTTCTGCAGCCACAGGAGGTACTGATCTTGGAGGCTGAGCCACATCTCGGCGCTAGTCCCGAGGGCAGCACCGATCTGCGCGGCGGACTCGCGAGTGATCTCCTTCTTGCCGGAGATGATCTCGGACACGAACTGCGCGGGGCGGTCGAGGATGGCGGCGAACTCGGCCTGAGTCCAGCCACGAGCCTCAAGCTCCTCAGCGAGGAACTCTCCTGCCGGGAACACCTCGGCTAGTGCAGCGTTCATCTCGGTCTCTCCATTGATGTTCAGTGGTAGTCGACAACTTCAAGGAGAACCGCCACTCGGTCCCTGTAGGTCTTGAAGGTGAGGATCAGCCGGAACTGATCGTTGAGGCGCATCGATGTCTGTCCCCCCAGGCGGTCGCCCTTCAACTTCTCCATGCGCAGGCCTCGCATCTCGTAGAGGTCCCGCTCGTCTCGCGCTGCGGAGATTAGTTGGACCTTCTTGCGGTACGACGTGATGACGGTCGGGTCCCATCCCTTCGGTGCGTACCTCAGCTCCTCGGCCAGCCTGCGCAGCACTTCGTCGTGGTACTCGACGCGCAACGTGACCTCGTTCCATCACCCCAGAGATGAAGACCCACACGTGACGGATCCTAGGGGGCCAATGTTGCCAGTTCGCCCCGACACGCCCCGACACGCTAAATCAGCATCAGTTCTTCATCCCTTGGGTGAAGCCCATGATGCTACTATCAGACTCGCCAAGCAACTGCCGGTTCTCCCCATCGACACTCAAGGAGTCAACATGTCCGACAACTCCAGCACCAAGGCGCACGAGAAGGCCTACGCGGTGGTCATCAACGGAACGCCGCACACCCTCGACGACGAGATCGTCAGCTACGAGAGCCTGGGCGCACTGGCGTTCCCGGGCCACGACCCGGCTGCGATCTTCACAGTCGCCTACAAGAACGCGATCGCACCCCACGGAGGAAGCGGGACTCTCGTGGCCGGCGAGTCCGTGAAGGTCAAGAAGAAGGGGACGAGCTTCGATGTCCGACTCACGACTCGTGCGTAACAGCCCCGACCTGCAGCTGCTCGTCGGCGAGGGCTACACGGTCCGGATCGTCAACGGCTACCTCGTCGTGGACGACATCCCGTACGTCGACTCCGCGCGGGAAGTCCGGCGGGGCTCGTTCATCTGTCCGCTGGACCTGGCCGGCGATCGGACCGCCAAGCCCAGCAACCACGTCATGGCTTTTGTCGGGTTTGCCCCGTGCAACCGGGACGGCGGTGAGATCTCACCCGGGTTCGCCAACGTCGACCTCACGTCGGGTTGGGCAGCCGGACCCGAGCTGACGCCCTCCGTGGGCTTCTCCCAGAAGCCCGGGCCCGACGGCTACATCGACTTCTACGAGAAGGTCACGACCTACGCCGCGATCCTGCTCGGGCCCGCTCAGGCGATAGATCCGACCGTGACACCCCTGCAAGGCAAGCCCTTCACCACGGACGAAGACGACGGCGTGTTCGTCTACCTCGACACCTTCTCCAGCCGCGCTGGCATCACCGCACGCAACGAGCTGCTCGAGTTGTCAAAGGTCGCGATCGTCGGCCTCGGCGGCACCGGCGCCTATATTCTCGACCTGCTCGCCAAGACCCCAATCCGGAACGTCCACCTCTACGACGGGGACACCTTCAGCACCCACAATGCGTTTCGGGCACCAGGAGCCGCGTCCGTCGGTGACCTGAACGCGCGGATGGCGAAGGTCGACTACTACGCAGCCATATACGCCAGCATGCGCCGCAACATCCACCCCCACGCCGTCTACGTCACCGCAGCCAATGTCTCGGAGCTGGCGGACGCTGACTTCGTGTTCCTGGCGATGGACTCCGGACCCGACAAGTGGGTGATCGTGAACGCGCTCATCGCGGCCGGCGTCCCCTTCATCGACACCGGCATCGGAGTTAGCGACGACGACAACGGGATCGCCGGTCAGGTCCGCGTCACCACCGGGCTCCCGGGTGCAACCGACCACGTAACCCACGGTGGGCTCATCTCCGTTGTAGCTGGTGACGCCGCCGAGTACGACACGAACCTCCAGGTCGCCGAGCTCAATATGGCTGCCGCGGTGATGGCCGTTATCCGCTTCAAGAAGTGGCTGAAGTTCTACGCCGACATCGAGGAAGAACTCCACAGCACCTACCGCATCGACACCAATGAGACCCTCAACAAGTACCCACTGACCTCCGAGCACGCGGACTCGAAAGAACGAACCGGCGCGGCATGAGGCTGCGCAGACTGGAGCCCATCTACGTGACGTATGTGCCCGGCGAACTCGAGCAGGGACGCCTCTACGTCTCGATGGAGTACTCGACCGCCGTGCATCTCTGCGCCTGCGGCTGCGGAGCGAAGGCCGTGACCCCGCTCGCGAGTGACGGCTGGACCCTCACGTTCGACGGGTCTGTGACGCTGCGGCCATCCGTCGGGAACGGCCAGTCGCCTTGCCGATCGCACTACCTGATCACTCGGGACGTGGTCGAGTGGCTACCGCCGATCGGCGTTGCGGCGACGCGGGTGGCCATCGTCCGAGACCAGGCTGCAGCGGCAGCCGAGCGCGGGCCAGCACGATCCACTTGGCGGAGAAGGCTCGTGGACGCGCTGAGCATGCGCCGCCGATCGTGAAGTGGCCGATAGGTCACGCCCGCTTGTGCAGTGCATAGGCGAGTTCCAACTGCTGACGTTCGGCGAGGGAGTCGGCGAACTGGCGGTGGCGGGCGCGGTTCTTGGGGGTGGGCTTCTTTCCGCGCCAGACGGGTGAGAGGTCGAGGTGGCCGTGGGCGACGTGGACGCACTGCCAGGTGAGGGCGAGGGTGGCGGCATACACGTCCTCTTCGTCAACGCGGGCGAGAGCCGCGAGGCGGGTGATCGTCTCTGGTGACGGCGCGAGAGTGAGGTAGCGGGTGCTGGCCCGGCCGCGGCCGGTCGCGGCGAGGAGCTGGGCGGTGGTCAGGCCGTTGGCGTCGGCTAGGTGCTCGAGCCAGGACTCGATCGACTCACCCGGGCGCGGTGTCACGGACACGGGCAGGGCCGCGGTCATGGCGAGTCCGGGTTGGTGTGCGCGACCCCCAGGCCCTGTCGTCCGGCAGGAGATCCTGGGGGTCACTTCCCGGTCCCTCGCCAAGGGTGGGCGTCAATGGTCAGGCCACCCGAGCGCCGACCGGCGTCTCTGGCTGCTGACCTCCGAGCGGGGACGTGGAGCCTAGAACTGCTGGGCCATGTTCGTGAAGCGGCTGTAGTGACCCTGGAACGCCACCACGATCGTGTCGGTGGGGCCGTTGCGGTGCTTGGCGACGATGAGGTCGGCCTCGC
>CAZNLX010000176.1:0-4180 GCA_964573925.1 uncultured Intrasporangiaceae bacterium | reverse complement strand
CGCGGCACGAGGTCCGAGACGACCACTGATTCTTGAGCGTCAGCGCTGCTGCGGGGCTTCGGGCTCGCCGGTGTCGTCGGGGTCGATGATCGCCTCGTCCACCTCGGTGATGGCCTCGTCCTCAGCGGCGGCCCCGGAGGCCTCCGCGGCCCCGGAGAGCATCCGCGGGTCCAGGTCAGGATCGGCGACCCCGGAACCTCGGGCACCCGGCTGGGCCTGGCGCGTCATGTCCTCGAGCGCGGCGAACACCTCGGCCGACTTGTCGACGCAGACGACGACGAGGTCGCCAGGGTTGGCCCGGGCCATGATGTGCGCCACCGCCTGCAACTCGTCGAGGACGATCTCGACCTGACGGCAGCGGGCGCCGCCCTTGGCCATGGCCTGCTGGACGCCCTCGCGGATGAGGCCGGCCGCTTCGCCGGGCCGGCGGCCCCGCAACCGGGAGTCCTCCCGGATGACCAGGACGTCGAAGTGACGAGCCGCCACGGCCCCCAGCTCGCGCAGGTCGGAGTCCCGGCGGTCCCCGGCGGATCCGATCGCCCCGATCCGGGACACCCGCCCGAGGTCGGCGCGACCCTCGCGGGTGGCGGCGTACTTGTCGACGAAGTCGCCGAGGGCTCGCATGCCGGCGGCGTTGTGACAGTAGTCGACGAAGACCTCGACGTTGTTGACCTCGACGAGGTTGAGGCGCCCGGGGGAGAGGTAGTAGTTCGTCGTGAACGTGCGCAGCCCCTGCCGGATGTCGTGTAGCGGAGCGCCGGCGGCGAAGGCGGCGCCGGCCGCCGCCAGAGCGTTGGCGACGTTGAACTTCGCGGTCCCGCCGAAGGTCGCCGGCAGCAGGTGGGTCCAGGCCAACTGCATGGCCCGGCGCCCGTGCTGGATGACGATCATGTCGCCGCGGTCGGTGGGGTCGAGGTAGATGGCCCTGCCACCACGGCGGCAGTGCGTGTCGATGAAGTCGCGGATCTCGCTGCCGGGTGGCTGCAGGGAGAACCAGACGATCTCGCCGGCACACTTGCGCCGCATGGCCCGGACATGCGGATCGTCGGCGTTGAGGACGGCGAACCCGTTCTTGGGGACCGCCTCGACGACGACGGCCTTGACCGCGGCCAACTGGGCCAGGGTGTCGATGCCGCGCAGTCCGAGGTGGTCGGGGGCCACGTTGGTGACGACGGCAACGTCGTTGCGGTCGTAACCCAGTCCCTCGCGCAGGATGCCGCCGCGGGCCACTTCCATGACGGCGAAGTCGACCCGAGGGTTCATGAGGACCATCCGGGCCGACTTCGGACCGGAGGCGTCGGCCTTGATGAGCAGGCGTTCGTCGATGACGACGCCGTCGGTCGAGGTCATCCCGACCTTGCGCCCCAGCCCCTTGAAGATGTGCGCGATCATCCGGGCCGTGGTCGTCTTGCCGTTCGTGCCGGTGACGGCCACGATCGGCACGCGGGAGGGTGCCCCCGGCGGGAAGAGCAGGTCGACGACCGGCTTGGCGATGAACTGCGGCACGCCCACCGTCGGGTGGGTGTGCATCCGGAAACCGGGGGCCGCGTTGACCTCGACGATGGCCCCGCCGGTCTCGCGGACCGGGGCGGCGATGTCCGGGCAGATGAAGTCGATCCCGGCCACGTCGAGACCGACCATCCGGGCGGCCTCCTCGGCGATCTCGACGTTGTCCGGGTGCGCGTCGAACGTCCGGTCGACGGAGATGCCTCCGGTGGACATGTTCCCGGTGAGGGCCAGTCGCACCATGACCCCGTCCGGCGGCACGTCGTCAAGCCCGAAGCCCTGCGACGCCAGGACCTCCTGCGCCACAGCGTCGACCTTGATCCGGGTGAGGACCTTCTCGTGGCCGACGCCACGCCTGGGGTCGGCGTTGGTGATCTCGACGAGTTGCTTGACGGTGTGGGTCCCGTCGCCGATGACATGGGCCGGTACCCGCTCGGCGATGGCCTGCATCCGGCCGCCGACGATGAGACAGCGGTAGTCGCGTCCGGTGACGAAGGACTCGACGACGAGGACGCCGCTGCGGGACTGCTCCTTGGCGATGTCGTAGGCCTTGTCGACCTCTTCGAGGCTGCGCAGGTCCAGGCAGACCCCTCGGCCGTGATTGCCGTCGAGGGGCTTGACGACGACCGGGAAACCGATCGAGCGGGCGGCGTCGAGGACGCCGCGACGAGTCCGGACGGCCTCTTGCCTGGGGGTTGGCAGCCCGGCGGCGGCGAGCAGCTTGCCGGTGAGGTCCTTGTCGCTGGCGATGTCGACCGCCAACGCCCCGGTCCGCGACGTCATGGTCGCCCGGATCCGCTGGGCATGGACTCCCTGGCCGAGTTGGACGAGTGAGGCGGTGTTGAGCCGGATCCACGGGATGTCGCGGCTCACGGCCTCCTCGAGGATGGCTGCCGTCGATGGCCCGAAGGCCGCTCGTTCGGCACGGCGGAGGAACGCCTCGTGCTCGGCGACGAAGTCGAAATCGTCCTGCGGCGCGACCAGGTGGTTGACGATGCGCACCGCCAACTCGCCGGCCGCCAAACCCACCGTCTCGTCGACGTATCCGAAGACGACGTTGTAGACACCGGTGCGGCCCTTGACCATCCGGGTCTTGCCGCGGCGCAGGTCATGACCGGCGGTCGTCTGCAGTTCGAGTGCGACGTGCTCGGCGACATGGCCGAGCCAGGTGCCGTCGGTGAGTCGCTCCACGAAGCCACCGGGCCGCCCGACCGAGCAGGTATGCCGCGTGATCCCGGGCAGCAGATCCAGCAGTCGCTCGGTGAACCCGTCGATGCTGTCGCTGGGGTAGCCCTCGAGCACCCCGAGGTCGACGACGAGGTGAATGGCCGGTTCGTAGGACCACACGTTCGGCCCCCGGTAGACCCGCGTCTCGACGATGCGCAGGTCGGGCGCGAGCGGCCCGGTTGGGGTGGGACGGTCCTTGGCCATGCAATCTCCTTGCCGCGAGTGGGAAGGATCACACGCTAGCGCTCAGCTGGGCGATGGCACAGCCGCATGCCGCGGGACCAGCGGCGAACGGTCCTTTGCTGCGACGACGGCCACCTCGATGTCCGGGTGGCGCTCGACGAACCGGACCAGCGACACCGACGCCAGATCGAACGTCGCGCCCGTGGGCAAGGTGTGCACGACGGCGCCGGAGACCAGCAGTGGCGCGCCGCGCCGGGCGTCGGGCGCGTCGGTGACGGCGGCCCGGGCGTCCAGCACGAACACCGCTCCCGAGCCGACGACCGACATGAGCCGCTCGTCCCGGATCTCGGCGGCGGTGTTCTCATCGATCCCGATTCCCAGCAGGCTGGGGGAGTTGGCGACGATGGACAACAGCCGGCCGTAGCGTCCCCGCTGGTCGAAGTGTTGGTCGACGACGACACCGTTGAGCAGGCCCAGCCCAGCGGACAACTGGCTGGACCGCTGCCGCGGGGTCACTCCTTCGTCGCCGAGCGAGATCATGAACTGGCTCATGATCGAGGCACCCGCCGAGGTCCCGGCGATGACGGCGCCGCGCCGGTAGGCCCGGTGGATCGCGTCACCGACCTCTGTCCCCACGATGTTCTGGCTGAGCTTGAGTTGGCTCCCGCCCGTCATGAACACCCCGGTGGCGGCATCGATGGCCGCCACCATCTCCGGTGAGGCTGCCGCGGCCCGGGTCGCCGGGTGGACGATCTGGACGTCCGGTCCGGCCTTGAGGCGGGCGAAGACGCTGCGGTAGAGCGCGGAGGCCTCCGTGGTGAACGACGACGCGGTCGGGATGACGACGATCCGCGAGGACCGACCACCAGCCAGCCGGACGAACCGGCGCAGGACGACCGAACGGCCGAGCTTGTCCTCGGCCCCGCCGATGATGAGCAGCGTGCGTCGCACGGCTGGTGCCGTGGGCGGCATACCGGAGAGGTCAGTGGGGCCCGCAGACGAAAGCACCGTCACACCCTAGTAGGTGTCGAGTTGCAGCCAAGAGTGCACGATCTCGTGCGCCCCACTTTGCAGAAGTGAGCCGGCGCGGTGGGGTCGCGCAAGATCGAGGCCGACACTTAAGAGGCCGGCCGATCTCGAGGTCGAGCGAGCGGCTCGTGACGAGAGCCCAACGCAGTCGGTTCCGACCCGTCTTCGGCCGAACAGGGGGGCCTCCCCAGGTGCCCTCAGGAACAGTCCACTGCGAGACCCGTCGTCGAACGTC
>CAZNLX010000175.1:0-4198 GCA_964573925.1 uncultured Intrasporangiaceae bacterium | reverse complement strand
CCACGTCGTCGTCACATCGTCGGGGAGCCGACGCTCGACCTCCCGGGCGAAGGCCAGCGCGGCGCGACGGACCTCAGCGAAGTCCCACTCCGGGACGATCCGCACATAGACATGCAGCCCGTTGCCGCCCGAGGTCTTGGGATAGCCGACCACCCCCAACTCGTCGAGCACCTCGTGGACCACCGCCGCCACCTCACGAACCCGGTCGAAGCCGCACTCGGGCATCGGGTCGAGGTCGATCCGCCACTCGTCCGGCCGATCGACGTCGGCCCGCCGGACGTTCCACGGATGGAACTCGACGGTCGACATCTGCACGGCCCAGATGACCGACGCGAGTTCGGTGACGCACAGTTCGTCGGCGGTGCGATTCCACCGGGGGAAGTGCAGCCGGACAGTCTGCAGCCAGGGCGGCGCTCCGTGCGGGACCCGCTTCTGGTGGACCTTCTCGCCGGCCAACCCTTCGGGGAAGCGGTGCAGCATGCACGGCCGTTCGCGCAACGCCCGGACGATCCCGTCGCCGACGGCGAGGTAGTAGCGGGCGAGGTCGAGCTTGGTCCACCCGTGCTCGGGGAAGTAGACCCGGTCCGGGTTGCTCAGCCGGATGGTCCGCTCACCGACGGTCAACTCGACGGCGGGGGAGGTTGCCTTCGCGGCCATGCCCGCACGCTATCCGGTATGCCGCGGCAAACCTCGGAAAACACAACACGAGCGGCCGCCAGCAGGGGGTCCGGCAGCCGCTCGTGGGTCTGTGTGGTGTCTTGCAGATGACTGTACTACACGAGATTCACTCGAGTGAAGAAACCTCTTCAGTGATCGCGGCGACCGCGTCGCCACCGATCATCCCGCCGGCCATCGAGACGGCCTGGGCGGCCGGCATCCCGGCGGCCATGCCGATCATCGGGTTGCTCGTGATGCCCGGGGCGTGCTTCTCCATGATCGCCACGACCTCGGGGTCCTCGAGCAGGGCGCCGAGCGTCGTCGTGGAAATGTCGTACCTGGCCATGGTCATGCCTTCCGCGTCCTGGGCCTCGGGTGGGTTACCCGTCGGTAGATCTTCCCTCACGCCTGGCCGGATCGCAAACTCCGCCAGCCTGCTCAGCCCTCGAGCCGGACCACCTGCCACGCAGCGGGCCGGATCTGATTGGCGCCGGTGCGACCGCGGTTGCTGGAGTACATCGCCGCGAACTCCTTGGCGCTCGCGCCCGCGTCGCTGACGTTGAGGTTCATCCCCAACACCTGGCCGGTGAGCACCCCTTGGGGTGCCAGTCCGGTGACCGCCCACGGCACCTTGGCCTCGACCCGATAGCCACCCGGGATGAGGGTGACGACGGCGTCGGTGTCCCCGTGCGGTCGGCCCGCCTCGATGGTGTTCTTCGTGGCGTTGGCTCGGTTGATGACCACCTTGGTGCGGGACGGCGTGGTCGGGGTGAAGCCGATGATGTAGTGGGCGTCGGTGGCTCGCAGGCCGGCGTCGGGCGCCAAGGCCCGCGGGTCCCCACCCAGCTCGAAGCTCACCGAGTCGCCCCGCCACTGCTGGTCCGGGGCGGCCTGGTCGGCGGGCATCAGCGTCGGGTCGGCCACCTCCGCCAGGACGTAGAGGGCCTGGGCGTCCCACATGAGACCCCAGCTCGCCCGGATCCTCGTCGCCTTGCCGGCGACCAGCGTGTCGGACAGGTAGGGCACCGTCCCGGCCCACTCGGTGGCCTGGCCGTCGATGACCGGGGTGCCACGCGAGGCGACCATCCCGGCGAAGGGCGGCGCCGGGCTCGGCCCCGGGACGGGGTTGTCCCACGGCCGCAGCACGAGGGCCGCGACGAGGCCCAGGACGACGATCACTGTGGCGACGACGGCCGGGACGAAGGCTGGGTGCCACCTCGTGCCACTCGTCCCCGAGTCCGGTATGCCGCCCGCTCCGGCCGGCTCCGGGACCGGTGTGGGCGTGCGTGCCGAGGCCTGGGCGGAGTCCGGTGACGGGTTCGTGGAGGGCAGGGCGGCCGTCGCGGCGGCGAGGGGGGCAGCCGTGTCGGTGGCCACCTCGAAGATCCGGCCGTCCCGAGCCCGCAGGTAGAGCACTGGCGTGCCCCATTCGACGTCGTTGTCCTTGGCGAAGACACCCAGCCTGGCGCGGGCCAGCGCGGCGTCGATCGGCAGGCCATCGGCCAGCCCGGCGTAGAACTCCGCCGATAGGCTCGTGGCCGCCTCGTCGGTGATCTCGAACTGCATGGCGACCACGGCGGGGAGGCCCTGCCGGATGAGGCACTGAGCCACCCCGGAGAACGGATCGGTCGGTGATTGTCGGGCGCCCTCGCAGGCGTTGAGCACCGCGAGCCGCAGGGTCCGGGCGTCGTGCAGGAGCGTGCCCAGGTCCTCGCCGGTGATCAGATGTCCGAGGTGGTTGTCGTCCTCGAAGGCCAGCATCCCGTCGCCGGCGGTGGCGTCGAAACCGCCGTGGCCGATGAAGTGCAGGACGTGATAGTCGTTGCGCTGCAATGCCTGCCGCAACGCGGACAGCGTCGCCCGAGGCAGCGGGTCGACGACCACCAGCCCTCGGCCGACGAGGTCGCCCAGTGCCTCGGTCACCCGCGCCACTTCGGCATCGGCGTCGAGTTGGGCGAGGTTGGTCGGGCTGCACACGGCCAACAGCACCCGCAGCGGCGGCTTGACCGCCAGCGGCGGCACCTCTCGGGGCAGGTCGAGGTAGCGCACGATCGGGGTCGACTCGGACAGGACAAGGAAGCGGCCGAGCCCGGCGGCATACAGGTATTCCCAGGGCACGTCGGCGAGCGGCGGGACGTCACTGAGCCGCAGTTTGATCCGCAGGCCCTTGCCCTGTTCCTCCGCCTCGTCGAGGCTGCGCCGGAAGCAGGTGCCGACCTCGCCGTCGAAGACCGCGTCGTAGAGGCGGGACCCGAAGCTGCGGGCCACCTCTTGCTGCGGTGAGCCCAACGCCCGAATCCCCGAACGGGTCCGGCCGAGCTTGAGGATGACGTTCTCGAGGTCGGCGCCGGCCACCGGCATCTGGAAGTCGGCGCTCGCCTCACCCTTGGGCGAGGCCAGCACCCGGGCGGTGTAACCCCCGGTCCCCGCGTCGGTGACCTCGATGTCGAAGTCGAGGTAGTCCGGGACGGCGGACATCAGCGGGACCGTCGCGCGGGAAGAACGGACGGGAACGGGCGAACGATCGGTATGAGCATGGGGAGACGCTCCTTGCGACAGGTCACCTGGAAGAGGCGCCCGGCAGCCGATTGATACGTGGAGGGTATCCCGGACTTCCGCCACGGGGCAGTGGCGGCATCAACCGATCACGCGGGAGGGAAGCCCGCCTTGGCCATCCGCTTCGCCGCCCGCTTGGTCCGCCGCGCCGCCGCAGCCTCCTTGACCGCCTCGGCGACGATCCGGGCCCGGGAGCGGTCCGGTTCCTTGTCGGGCACCGAGTAGTAGAAGACCTTGGCCCAGGCCGACGCGAGCTGCTTGGGGTAGGAGCCGGTCACGTAGTGCAGACCGTAGCGCTGGCAGATCTCGCGCACCTTGGGGGCGACCTCGGCATACCGGTTGCTCGGCAGGTCGGGGAAGAGGTGGTGCTCGATCTGGTGGCTCAGGTTGCCGGACATGAAGTGCACGAGCCAGCCGCCGGAGATGTTGGCCGAACCGAGCATCTGACGGACATACCACTCGCCGCGGGTCTCGCCCTCGATGGAGTCGTAGGCGAAGGTGTCCACGCCGAAGGGGAAGTGTCCGCAGAGGATGACGCCGTTGGACCAGAGGTTGCGCACGATGTTGGCGACGAAGTTCGCGCCCATGGTCGGCAGGAACGAGGGGCCGGACAGCAGCGGGTGGAGGACGTAGTCCTTGAGGACCTGGCGGCGCATCTTGGCCAGGAGGGCGTCGACGCGCGGCTTGGCCTCCTCCTTGGGGATGTTGCCGGAGATGACGTCGTGCAGCTTGAGGTCGTAGCTCGCGATGCCCCACTCGAAGAACAGCGCGTTGATGAGGCTGTAGAGCGGCTGGCCGAGGTTGGACAGCTTCCACGGCTGGTCGGGGTCGACGCGCATGAGGCCGTAGCCGAGGTCGTTGTCGCGGCCCAGGACGTTCGTGTAGGTGTGGTGGTTCTCGTTGTGCGATTCCTTCCACTGCGCCGCGGGCGAGACGTGGTCCCAGTCCCAGGTCGTCGAGTGGATCTTCGGGTCGCGCATCCAGT
>CAZNLX010000174.1:0-4229 GCA_964573925.1 uncultured Intrasporangiaceae bacterium | reverse complement strand
GCTCGCCCGCTCCCCGCCGCACCTGCTCGCCCGCACCCGCTTCCCCGCCCGCCCCGCTTCCTCCCGGTGGCCCGCCGCCTCCAATCGTTCCAGTCCTGCGATATCGGTGCTGGGGCACCGATATCGCACACACCAGACTGCGGGTGCGTGCAGCCCTGACGGGTGGTGCAGGCGTGGGGCGATGGGTGCGGCATCGATCACCAGCCCCGGGCGACCAGGCAGCCTGGCCCGCATGGACGAGCTGATCCCGACCACCCACGCTCTCGGAGCACCCCGGCGATCTCGGCAGCCGTGACACACGGCCGATCGACCACCTCGGCCCAGCCATAGCGCAGCAGCAGCCACTGGGCCCGGGCGGCGGCATTGCTCTTGGCACGGTCCGCTGCCTGTCTGCTCAACGGATGGAAGAGGCGCCCGTCGAGTTCGACGATGACGCGGAACTCGGGCAGGGCCCGATCGGCTCGGCGCCGATCGTCCCACCGGCTCTCGGGCCCGGGCCAACCCCCAGGCCACCCCACCACCTGCCCAGGCACCAGCCCACCCGACCCCACCACCTGCCCAGGCACCAGCCCACCCGACCCCACCACCTGCCGGAACGGGAACTGGGCGACCCCGGTGGGCAGGCGGTGCCGACGCAGCACCCCGCGAACGAACCGCACCTCCAGCGGACCTTCGCTTCCGGACGCCGACTCGGCAAGCAGGTCGGCGAGCAGCTGTCGTTGGGGATGTCTGGTCCGGTCGTCGAGTTCCTTGAGCACCCGTGCGGCCGTGGTCCGTCGACTCCGCAGAGCCCGGTGGATCAGGCCCGCCAGGTCGTCAGCGGACCCGGTCCTGGCCACGTCGACCACCGTCGATTCGATCGTCGTCCGAGCCGGCCACCGCGCGACTACCGACAGCCGGTTGGCGCGTCGCAGCCGAGTGCCCGCGTGCGCCCGCACCGCGCTGGTCCGCGGCACGACGATGTGGACGTCCCGAGGCTGCTCTCCCAGATCCCACAGGTATGCCGCGCTGGCGTCGCCCACGGCTGCGTCGGCGCCGTGGGCCAGCAAGGCCGCTCCGACGCTCGTCAACCAGTCGATGGGTCCCGGGCGGACGAGATAGACGCCGTGGTGCAGCCGTTGCCACCTGCCCGATGCGACCCGCCAGCGCACGGCATCGGGCGTCAGCCCCAGGCCGACCGGCCGTGACTGCAGGGCCTCGGCCACGGTGACCAGGCCAAGGTCGCGCGGTCCGTCCGGCAGGTCCATGCGCCGAGTGTGGTCGTTGCGAGGCAACCCCTCCCGAGGTTATCCACAGGGATTCAGCAACGCCACCGACCGATTGCGCGCCCCATCGGCGTCCAATCGCTCCAGTGCTGCGATATCGGTGCCAGAGCGCCGATATCGCAAACACCCGGATGGGCGCCCACCCAGAAACCGGACACCCGGCCGACCGCCCGATCAGCCACGCAGCCCGATCCGCCCCGGGAGGTGAGCGGACGGCATACCCGGCCGTAACATGGACCCTCGATGTCCAGCCTTCGCGAGCCTGCCACGGCCGCTTCCGGCACCGCCGCCGCGCTCGTCGTGCGCACGGTGGAGATCGCCGACCCCGGGCCGCTGCTGGCCCTGCTCCCGCCGACCGACGACCCCCGCGACGCGCTGTCCTGGGTGCGTCGCGGCGAGGGCCTGGTCGGCTGGGGTCAGGCGGCGTCGTTCACCACGCACGGCCCGAGCCGGTTCGCCGAGGCGGACGCCTGGTGGCGGCATCTCGCCGACCACGCCGTGGTCCGCGACGAGGTGGGTATGCCGGGCAGCGGGCTCGTGTGCTTCGGAAGCCTTCCGTTCGCCGACGACTCGGCCGCCAATGCCACCTTCGTCGTGCCCCGGGTGACCATCGGACGCAAGGGCGATCGGTGCTGGGTGACGACCGTCGGCGAGTGGCCCCTGTCTGCGGTGGTCCCCACCCGCGCCGATGCCGCGGCACCGCCGCGCAATGTGGCCTTCGCCGACGGTGCCTTGTCGAGCACCACCTGGGCTTCCCGGGTGGCCGAGGCCGTGGCCCGGATCAACGCCGGAGACCTCGACAAGGTCGTGCTGGCCCGGGACCTGCTCGTCCACGCCGACGGCCCGGTCGACCCCCGCTGGGTGCTGCAGGCGCTGGCCGAGCGCTACGACAACACGTGGGTGTTCGCCGTTGCCGGGATGCTCGGCGCCACACCCGAACTCCTGGTCCGACGGGAGCGTGGGCTGGTGACCTCGCGGGTGCTCGCCGGCACGATCCGGCGCACCGGCGACGATGCCAAAGACCTCTCGTTGGCCGCCTCGCTGGCCCGCTCCAGCAAGGACCTCGAGGAGCACGAATACGCAGTCCGCTCGGTCGCGGACGCGCTCGCCCCGCACTGCTCCTCGATGAATGTCCCCGAAGCGCCGTTCGTCCTGCACCTACCCAACGTCATGCACCTGGCAACCGACGTCACGGGGGTGGCGACCGACGTCGCCTCCTCTCTGGCGCTGGCCGCGTCGTTGCACCCCTCGGCCGCCGTCGGCGGCACGCCCACCGCACGGGCAGTCCAGGTCATCGCCGAATTGGAGGGCATGGACCGGGGACGCTACGCCGGGCCGGTCGGGTGGATGTCCTCAGACGGCGACGGCGAGTGGGGCATCGCGCTCCGTTCGGGCTGCTACGTCCCCGGTGACGCGAGCACACTGCGGATCTTCGCCGGATGCGGCATCGTCGCCGGGTCCGACCCCGACGCCGAGGTCAGCGAGGCCGACGCCAAGTTCGTCCCCATGCGGGACGCGCTCAGCGGTCGCTGACCGCCGACCGGCGACGCGGCATACTGCCCATGATGTCCACGACGAGCGCGGCCCGCGCGGCCCAGGTGCTGCAGGAACTGCTCGCCGGGGGCGTCCGCGAGGTCGTACTGGCCCCCGGCTCGCGCTCCGCCCCTCTGGCCCTCGCGCTGTATGCCGCGGACGCCGCTGGCGACCTGCGCCTGCACGTGCGCATCGACGAGCGAACCGCAGGCTTCCTCGCACTCGGTCTTTCGATGGGATCCCGCCGTCCGGTCGCCGTGGTCACCACGTCGGGCACCGCCGTCGGCAACCTCCTGCCGGCGGTCATGGAGGCCCACCACGCCGGGCGCCAGGTCGTCGTGGTGTCCGCCGACCGACCGGCGAGCCTGCGGGGCACCGGTGCCAACCAGACAACCTGGCAGGACGGCATCTTCGGAGTCTTCGCCGCAACGATCGACCTCGCGCTCGACGCAACCCCGGGTGAGGTGACGACGGGGGTTGCGGCCGCCCTGCGGCACGACGGCCCCGGGCATCTGAACGTCCAGTTCGACACACCCTTGCTGCCCGAGCCCGGGGCGCCGTGGTGGCCCGGCCCGCTGCCGGTCACCGGCGATCCAGCGACCGACGACCCGCGTGGTCGGTCTGTCGACGCCGCTGTCGCCGCCCCCGCCCCGCGGCTCACGCTCGAGGCCGGTCCGCGGACTGTCGTCTTGGCCGGGGATGACGCCGGACCCGCCGCCCGGATGCTCGCCGAAGCAGCCGGGGTCCCCCTGCTCGCCGAGCCCAGCTCCGGCTCCCGCGCCGGTGACCGGGCAATCCGCAGCTACCGGTTGCTGCTCGCTACCGCCCTCGGCGCGGCGATCGAGCGCGTCATTGTCGTCGGACACCCCACTCTGTCCCGCCCGATCAGCGCGCTCCTGTCCCGCACCGACGTCGATCTGTATGCCGTCCGGACCCGCACCGGGGTCGCCACAGACCCGGCACACCGGGCCACGGTCCTGGACTCCGTGCCGATGCCGACGGGGCCGACCGGGTTCGACACGGACCATGGATGGTTCGCGGCATGGCGCTCCGCTGACGACGAACTGTCTTCCCGCATCGACCGATTCGTCGACGAGCGACCTGATCTCGACGCCCTTCAAGTGGCCGCCGAGATCTCCCGGGCGCTCGGGCCCGGTCAGAGTCTCGTTGTCGGTTCCTCGAATCCCATCAGGGATCTCGACCTCATGCTCGTCCCCTACCGCCCGAGGCAGCGTCGGCTCGTCGTCGCCAACCGCGGCTTGGCCGGGATCGACGGGACCGTGTCCACGGCGATCGGCGTCGACCTCGGGCGCGCCGGGGCCCCCAGGACGTTGGCGGTCATGGGCGACGTCACCTTCCTGCACGACGCCACGGCGCTGGTGATGGGACCCGATGAACCGAGACCCGACCTGACCATCGTCGTGGACACAG
>CAZNLX010000173.1:0-4270 GCA_964573925.1 uncultured Intrasporangiaceae bacterium | reverse complement strand
TGGGTCGTCCACCGTGCTCATGACCAGTTGCCGCAGGGTCACCGTCCGGCCGTCGGCCAGTCGAATCTGCTTCACGCCGTTGCGCGGAAGGTTGACTCCGCGCCGCTCCTCCCACCAGGTTCGGGCCGCCGGCGTCACCGCGAAGATCCGCTCCAGCAGGTCGTCGAATCGGGGGTCCCCGGGCCACTTCTCGTAGTCCTCGCGGAAATGGCCCAACTGAGCGATCGCCTCGGCCTCCCAGTCGACATAGAGCGATCGGGCGGCGGGGTCGGCGAGGTAGTACCAGAGCATGTTGCGCTCGTGGCCACGCCGGCCGTCGAAGTCCGCGAACAGCACGTGCGCGGAGCGGTTGGCGTGCAGCACATCCCACCGGGCGCCGGCGACATAGGCCGGGTTGGGGTCGAGGCTCTCGACGAGTTCGACGAGGCCTTCGCTGATCGCTTCGGGCTCGCGGCGGCTCACGCCGTCATCATGCCAGCACCCAGCCCTGCCGAGGGTCCGGGCGCCCTGATGGCGCTTCGCCACCCATCCGGTACCCCGCTCCCGGGGCCGCTCCTGGCCGGGGCCGTTCCCGGGGCCGTCAGGCCGCCTCGCCACCGAACCGGTAGCCCACCCCCGGGACCGCTTCCCCGATCCGTGGACCCCCGGCCGCCATGATCTTGCGGCGCAGCCGGCTGAGGTGCACCTCAACGACGTGGTCGTCGCCCTGCCACGTCCCCCAGACCCGATGCAGGATTTCCGCCCGGGTGAGCACCCGGCGGTGGTGCTCGGCGAGTGCGGCCAACAACTCGAATTCGATGCGGGTGAGATGCAACGGCCGGCCGGAAACGACGGCCCGCCGCATTCCGGTGTCAATGGTCAACTCACCGAATCGCAGGGCCACCGGTCCGGGGCGGACCCCCATCCGCTCGGCGCGCCGCAACGCCGCACCGATCCGGGCCCGCAGCACTTCGGGCGAGCACGGCATACGGATGTAGTCGTCGGCCCCTCGGGAGAGGGCGAGCAACTCCTCGGCCTCGCCCTCGCCGACCCCGGCCAGGACCAGCAGAGTGACGTCCGCGGACTCCCGAAGGGTCCGACAGGCCTCGAACCCGCTGCCCAGCGCAACTGCCATGTCCGCGATGAGCACGACCGGGGACCGGCCGGGCACGCCCTCGGGCAGGATTCCGTCCGACGTCACCACGACGTCATGGCCGTCGCCTTCCAGGCGCGCGGTGAGCTCCGCACACCGCCCCGGATCAGCGATGGCGAACAGCAATGTCCCCATATCGGCCCCCTGGCTGACTTGGCCCACGGCTTCCCCCGAGCTGTGATGCGCCGATCCTAGAGGTCGGTCAAACAGTTCCGACGGTCCTTTCCGCATCTCGGTCGAACCGGCTGGACATTCGGGAGCAAACCGTCATCCCTGGGAAATGGGGGGGTAGGGTCGGGCCATGTCCGAGCGTCCCGTGGCGGCCGGGATCCGCGCGGCATACCTGGCCCGGCTCGGCCGCCCCGACCTGGCCCGCGCTCCCGCCGACCTGGACACTCTCTTCGCCCTGCACCGCGCGCACGTCGAACGGGTGCCCTACGAGACCCTGCAGATCGCCCTCGGCAGACCGCCCGCAGCCGACGAACGCGCCAGCCTCGCCTCGATCCTGCGCGGTCACGGTGGCTACTGCTTCCACCTCAACGGCGCCTTCGCCGCGCTGCTCGCCGACTTCGGGTATGCCGTGTCCCACCACCGTGCCGGGGTCCAGGGGGCTCGCGCGCCGGTCCCGGCCGGCGCCGACGGAAACCACCTCGCGCTGACCGTCAGCCTTGACGGGCACCGATGGCTCGTCGATGTCGGGCTGGGCAGCGCCCTGTACGAGCCGGTCCCGCTGGCGCCGGGCAGCTACTTCCAGGGGCCGTTCACCTACCGGATCCGCCGGTCCGACATCGTGGCCGGGGGTTGGCGGCTGGACCACGACCCGCGGGCCGACTCGTTCGCCGGGATGGACCTCGACGAGGCCGCCTGCTCGCTCGAGGAGGCGACGGCGCGGCATACCGAGTTGTCGACCGCGCCGGACTCGATCTTCGTCAAGGTGCTGGCCGTCCAGCGGCGCGACGCCGACGGGGTCGATCTGCTGCGCTCGGTGTCGCTCACCCGGATCGACCGGGCCGGGCGCCGGGAGCGGGTGCTGGAGAGCTCGGCCGACTTCGTCGGCGTGCTCCGTGGCGTCTTCGGGATGAACCTGTCCGGTATGCCGCCCACCGAGCTCGACGCGGTCTTGCGTCGGCAGTCGGAGAGCTACGCGGCCTACCTGACGACGAAGGCCGCCCGCGCCTGAGGCGACGGGCGGCCTGTCCTGCCGGGCCGGCTGGCGGAGGATGCGGGATTTGAACCCGCGAGGGGTTTCATCCCCAACACGATTTCCAATCGTGCGCACTAGGCCACTATGCGAATCCTCCGTGGGCGAGGGTACCGGAGCAGCCCGGCGGCGCCGAAATCCGGACGGCCGCGTTGGTTCGGGGCAGTCTCGGGAGGGAGGCGGGCGGGCTTCGGGACGGCATACACTGTGGGTCGGCACCCCGCGTGGTGGTACCTCACTGAACCCCCCCAGGGCAGGAATGCAGCAAGGGCAGGTGAGCTCTTCCAGGTACGCGGGGTGTCTTCGTGTTCGCGACCGGGTGTCGCTCGCCGCGCGAAGGATCGCCAGACGAACGCGGAGTGAACGCCCGAAAACGGGCATACTCGGGTGCTGATGCAGGGGATGGCCGCGGGGCCGGGCGGACGAGTGGAAGCGACATGACCGAGGAGAGCACGGCGACGACCCGACGCGAGTTGCGGGAGCAGCGCGAACGGGCCGGGCGACACGGGCGCGCCGCGTCGCGGCCGAGCGACGTCCGGAACGACATCCCGGGCGACCTCCCGCCGGACCACCGGAGCGAGAGCCGAGGCGGCGATCCCGCGGACGTTGCCGGTGGCCGAAGCCGAACCACACGGCGCTCCGAGCACCCGGGGCACTCCCGGCACTCCCGGCCCCGCGATTCCCGGACGACGCACTCCCGGACCAGGCCGCTGCGACACGCCGCGGCTCGCCTGCTCGGCGGACCGTGGGGGATCCCGGGCCTGTGGCTGCTCACCCATGTGCTCGTCGGCGGTGGCTTTCTGGCCCGCTTCGGACCCGACACCGCCAGGTGGAACGGGCTGCTCGTCGCCGAACCCACCGCCTACCTCACCGGGCTGGGCCAACTAGGCCGGATCCCGTTCGACCGAGTGCTGCCCGAGCTGCCGGTGCCGACGGTCCGGCTCCTGGAGGGACTGTCGGTGCTGACCGGAGGTTCCCGGACCGGCTTCCTCGTCGCGATCGCCGGCATTGCTGTGGCAGCCGATCTGACGGTGCTCGTCCTTCTGTTGGTCTCTCGATCGGCCGGCCCGATCGCCGCAGCCTACTGGGCACTCGCCGTTCCCCTCGTGGGTCCGGTGGCCTACGCCCGCCTCGACCTCGCCGTGGTGGCCGTCATCGCCGTCGCCTGGGTCCTGGCCCCGCGCCGCCCCGGGTGGGCCGGTGCCGCTCTCGGGCTGGCCTGTGCGCTCGCCCTGTGGCCGGTGCTCGTCCTGCTGCCGGTGCTGTCCCGGGCCACTGCGGGGGCGCGCCGACGACTGCTCCTCGGGTATGCCGCGCTGCTCGCCCTCGCGGTCGCCGTCACCGTGCCCGCAGGTGGCTGGGGCCGGCTCGGCACCCCCATCACCCGAGGCCTGGCCAGCGGCCTACAGGTCGAGTCGGTCCCGGCCACTCCCGCCCTTGTGGACGTCGCCATTGAGCCGGGGCGGCATACTGCCTCGGTGATCGGTGGCGAGCTGGTCGTCCGTGGCACCTGGGTGTCCGGGCTGCTCACCGTGTCGGTGGCCCTGGTCGTCGTTGCCGTCGCGCTGGCGGTCGCCCTAGGCGTGGCCGGGTTGCGCGGCGGGCTCAAGGGTCAGGGCGAGGAGATCCGGTCCTCGCAGAGTCGGTCCGGCGCCGAACGACGACGATCCCGCGGCCGCCGGGACGCGGGTGTCCGCCGGTCTGCGCTCATCGCCACTGCCGGGCTGTTGGCTCTTCTCGTCGCCAGCCGGCTGCTCGCCGCGGAGTTCCTGCTCTGGCCGTTACCCCTGCTCGCCGTCCTCGCGGCCCGCCGGTCCGGACCGGCGCCTTGGGCCGCACTCGGGGTCGCCGCCCTCACCCAGCTCGACTATCCCTACCTCTTCTACGGCCTCTACCTGCCCTCCGCCCCGGGTTTTGATCTGGCCACGGCGGCGGTC
>CAZNLX010000172.1:0-4272 GCA_964573925.1 uncultured Intrasporangiaceae bacterium | reverse complement strand
TCGCCCGCGCCTCGAACCCGACGAGGAAGTCCTCCCCCTCGATCGCCCCGACGTTGGGGTCGCCCTCGGCGGTGAGGGCGTAGACGCCGTCGGCGAGCACCTCAAGGGTCTCGGTCTTGGCGGCCAGGTCGGTCGATGAGGCGAACGGCTTGCTCATGGAGGGTCTTCCTTCGTCGTGCGGGGTGGAACGCGGGGCGGTGCTGTGCTGGAGTGGCACCCCCGGCGGCCGCAGCCGCCGGGGGTGCCGAGGTCAGGCGGTCGGCGCCGAGGGGCCACCCGTGCGGGTGACGGGTGCGGCGACACCGCTGGAGGACGTCGACGACCCGCCCAGGTATGCCGCGCGCACCCGCTCGTCGGAGGCCAACTCGGCGGGCGTGCCCTCGGCTACCACTCGGCCACGGTCCATGACCATGACCCGGTCGGCGATCTTGAAGGCGGCGCGGACGTTCTGTTCGACGAGCAGGACGGCCAACCCCTTCTCGTCGCGCAGGTGGCCCAGGGCGTTCATGATCTCGGCGACGACCTTGGGCGCCAGGCCCAGGCTCGGCTCGTCGAGGATGATGACCGACGGGTCGGACATGAGTGCGCGCGCCATGGCGAGCATCTGCTGCTCGCCACCGGACAGCGCGCCGGCCAGGAGGTTGATCCGGTCGTTGAGCCGCGGGAAGAGGTTGAGGACCTCGTCCCGGCGGACCGGATACCGACCGTCTTTGCGCCGGACGTAGCCGCCGAGGACGAGGTTGTCCTCGACCGTCAGCGACGGGAACACGAGGCGGTTCTCCGGCACGTGGGCCAACCCGAGTTCGGCGATCTTCTCGGCGCTCGTCGAGGTGATGTCCGTGTCGCCCAGACGCACTTGGCCGCGGACCGGCTTGAGCAGGCCGGACACCGACCGCAGGACCGTGGTCTTCCCGGCACCGTTGGAGCCGACAAGGGCGAGCAACTCGCCCGGATTGACGTGCAGGCTCACGTCCCAGAGGACTTGAAGCCGGTCGTATGCCGCGTCGATCCCCTCGACCCGCAGGCCGATCCTCGGGACGTGATCGGTGCTCATGCGTTCCCTCCCGCAGCCGGGGCGCCGCTGTGGTCGTCCTCTTCGCCGAGGTAGGCCGAGATGACCTTCGGGTCACTCGTCACCTGGGCCGGGGTGCCCAGCGAGATGAGCTTCCCGTCGTCGAGCACCGCGACCCGGTCGGCCAGGGCCATGACGGCAGCCACGTCGTGCTCGACGAGCAGGACGGTGACGCCACTGGCCTTGACCCGGCGCAGCAGCCAACTGAGGCTGTCACGCTCCGGGCCGGACAGGCCGGCCATCGGTTCGTCGAGCAGGAGCACCGACGGTTCGAGGGCCAACGCTCGGGCGACCTCGACCTGGCGCTGCTTGCCGAAGGCGAGGTCGGCGATCGGCTTGTCCGCGAGGCTGGTCAGCGCCATGGCGTCGATCGCGGCCTGCGAGGCCCGGTCGATGAGGCGCTCCTCGGCCCGGTCCAGCAGAAGCATGCCGCGGAGGAGACCGGCCTTGCTGCGCAGGTGTCGGGCCACCTTGACGTTGCCGATGACCGTCGTGCTCTTGAAGGTCTGCAGGTTCTGGAAGGTCCGCGTCGCGCCGATCTCGGCGGCGATGTGCGGGCGCTTCCCCGCGACCTCGTGGCCCTCCAGGACGACCGACCCTTCGGTCGGCGGCAGCACCCCGGTGATCATGTTGAACGCCGTCGTCTTACCGGCCCCGTTGGGGCCGATGAGCGCCATGATCTCGCCGGCCTTGATGTCCAGGTCGAGGGTGTCCAGGGCGGTCACG
Source organism: uncultured Intrasporangiaceae bacterium (assembly GCA_964573925.1). Lineage (GTDB taxonomy): Bacteria > Actinomycetota > Actinomycetes > Actinomycetales > Dermatophilaceae > Phosphoribacter. The sequence continues at coordinate 2,474 of CAZNLX010000172.1, read as the reverse complement.
CCGCCGTAGCGCTTGGTGAGCCCACGAATGGTGAGGATGGTCTTCCCCGCCTCCATGTGCTCGGCTCGCGCCAGCAGCTTGAGCGATTCCTCGAGCAGCTCGCGCTGCTCCTCCTGGGAGACCGGGTGCTCATGCTCCCCGCGGATGATCGGGTGATTGCGCTGGCGTAGCGCAGTGCGGAACTTCTGCCACAACTGGGCCAGGCCACCGGGCATGAGGATGATGACCAGGACGAGGACGACACCGAAACCGATGAGCTGGATCTCACCCTTGGCGCTCGGGATGAGCACCGGGATGATCGCGCGCAGGCCCTCGTCGAGCAACTGGACCGCGACGGCACCGATGACCGCTCCCCAGACGGTGCCGAGACCGCCGAGGACGACCATGAGCAGGATCTTGACCGACAGCTCGAAGTGGGCGACGGACGGGTTCACGATCGTCAGCCAGTGCGTGTAGAAGACGCCGGACAGACCGGCATATGCGGCACTGAGGACGAAGACGCGAAGGCGAAGCGCGAAGGTGTCGACACCCAGGCACTCGGCCGCGACCTCGGAGTCATTGACCGCGCTGAGCGCCCGGCCGGTGCGGCTGAAGACGAGGTTGCTCGCCAGCCAGAGCCCGAGCACAACGATCGGCGCGAGCAGGAGGAAGTACTCCTGAGCCGTGTCGTAGCTGCGGCCGCCGAACTCAAGGTTGGGCAGGCCGTAGATGCCCGAGGTGGCGCCGGTGAACTCCTGCTCGGTGACGAAGACCCCGACGATGATGCCCAGACCGAGCGTCGCCAAGGCGAGGAAGTGGCCGCGCAGCCGCAGCAGCGGCAGGCCGACGAGCAGGGCCACGAGCATCGAGGCCAGGACGGCGACCGGGGCCGCGAGCAGGGGGTTCCAACCCGCCTTCCCGACCAGCAGCGCCTGGGTGTAGGCCCCGACCGCGATGAACGCGGCGTGACCAAGGCTGACCTGGCCGGCCAGGCCCATGAGCAGGGACAGACCGATCGCGGCGAGCCCGTAGATGAGTGCCCAGATCCCGATGTCGACCATCGCGTGCGGTGCCGCCACCCCGAAGAGCAGCAGTGCGACCAACAAGCCGAGGAACGGGAGCTGACGCTTGACCAGGGGGTTCATACCCGCACCGCCGACGTCTTGCCGGCCAACCCGTGCGGCCGGAAGAGCAGGACGAGCACGAGGACGACGAACGCCACGGCGTCCCGGTAGCCCGAGGACAGGTAGCCGGCGACGAGATTCTCCAGAACCCCGAGCAGCATCCCGCCGATCATGGCGACCCGCAGCGAGGTGAGCCCGCCGAGCGTCGCGGCGACGAAGCCCTTGAGCCCCAGGCTCAGACCGCTGGACCACCCGCTGAGGTAGATCGGGCTACCGACGACGCCCGCGACGGCACCGGTGAAGCCGGCGACCGCGAAGGCGACGACGGTGGCCGTGCGCGGCGAGATGCCCACGAGGCGGGCCGCGACCGGCTGTTCGGCGCACGCCCGAAGCGACTTGCCCCGGACGGTGTGCTCGTAGAACCAGATGACGAGGTAGGCGACAACGATGGCGATGCCCAGCACCCACAGCTCCTGGCTGCGGATGCTGACACCGGCGATGGTCATGTCGGAGCCCGGGAAGTTGGGCAGGCCCTTGGCCTCCGGACCCCAGATGAGCAGCATGACCGCCTTCACCGCCGTCGACACGCCCAGCGTGAGGATGATCGAGGTAAGCGGCGTCATCTTCTTGATGGGCGCGATCGTGAGCCGTTCCAGGAGCACGGCCACACCGATGACGAGGGGGATGACGACAAGGACCGCCACGAGCAGTGGCAACCCGGCGCCGACCGCGCTGATCGCGGCCAACCCGGCCAGGGCGGCATATTCGCCCTGGACCAGGTTGACGATCTCGCGAACCGCGAAAATGGCGACGAAGCCGAGTGCCACCAGCCCGTAGACGGAGCCCTGCGCCAGCCCGGAAAAGACGAGCTGGAGAAGGTCAGTCATGAGTGCTTAGCCTGCGACCTTCCAGGCCTTGTTCTCGACCGTGACGATCATGAGAGCGTCCTTGGTCAGGCCGGAGTGGTCGGTCGGGGTCATCGTGAAGACACCGCTGATGCCCGGCCACTTGCTCGTCGCCTCGATGGCGTCGCGCAGCTTGTTGGCGTCGGTGCCGGCCTTCTTGAGGGCCTCGACGGCGATCATGAAGCCGTCGTACGCGTGCCCGGCGAAGGTCGACGGGTTGGCGTTGTACTTGGCCTTGAAGTCGGCGATGAACTTGGTGACGACAGCCTTCTGCGGGTCGTCGTCCTTGAGCTGGCTGGCCACGAGCATGCGGCCCATCGGAGCCCGCAGGCCATCGGCCGTCTCACCGGCGGTGTCCAGGAAGGCCTGGTTGCCGATGCCGTGCGACTGGTAGACCGGCACGCCGAGGTTGAGCTGCTTGTAGGCCTTCTGCGCCAGACCGGCGGCCGGCGGGATGCCCCAGATG
>CAZNLX010000171.1:0-4282 GCA_964573925.1 uncultured Intrasporangiaceae bacterium | reverse complement strand
CCGTGCCGACGGCAGCCCAGCCACGCCCCCACGGCACCGAGGGCGACCGCCCCCCAGATCCCCAGGCCGCCCTCCCAGATACGGAACGCGTGCCAGGGGTTCCCGCCCTCCCCGAAGTAGGGCTGCGGCGTCGTGACGACGTGGTAGATCCGCCCGCCGAGAATGCCGAAAGGCACCGCCCAGGCCGAGACGTCCAACACCTGGCCGGGGGTTCCGCCCCGGACACGGATCCGGCGTTGGGTCACCCAGACCGCGACCACGATCCCGGCAAGGATGGACAGCGCGTAGCCCCGCAACGGAATCGGGCCCACCCACCACACCCCGGTCGTCGGGCTGGGGATCTCGGTGACCCAGCCGGCGACGAGCGTCCGCGTCACGGGGTGGACCCCTTGACCGCCGCCCGGAAGCCGGCCGCGTCGAGACCCGCGAGGCTCATCGGCGCGCCATTGCGCAGCGCCGTCGGGGTGCCGTTGACCCCGGCACGCTCGGAGTTCAGCTCCAGGGCGTTGATGTGCGCGGCATAGGTGAGCGACCGCTGGCAGGTCGTCCAGGTCGCCAGCGCATCGCCGGTGATCCCAACTCCCCCGGCGAACTCGGCCAACCGGGCATCGGTCCAGCCGTCGCCCTCCTTGGCCGGCTGACCGGCGAAGACCGCAGTCATGTACTCACGGAACTTGCCCGCGTCGGCCGCGCAGAAGGCGGCATTCGCCGCGCGGACCGAGGAGTCGTTGCGCAGGTTGCGGTCCAGGAAGGTCATCGTGTGCACGACCACCTTGGCCTCGTTGTTCTTGACCAGCGCGGCGATCGCCGATCCGAAGACCGCCTCGAACTGGTGGCAGATCGGGCACTGGGGGTCCTCGAAGATGTCCAGCGTGGGCACTCCCGCAGGAGCTGACGGGTTGAGCACCATCGGTCCGCCGAAGCCGGTCGCACCGGCCGGTGCCGGCCCGGTTGCGGCGACCGTGGCAGCCGGACGAGTGGCCGGTGCGGCAGGGGCACCCGTCGCAGCTGTGCCCCCGGCCGCCGCCGGTCCGGCAGCAGACTGCCCGGCAGCGGGTTGTCCGGCAGCGGGCTGTCCGGTCGGCGCCGAGCCGCGCGAGAGCGTCTGCCCGAGCAGGAAGGCGACGACGAGCGAAAGGACGGCCACGGCCGCCACCAAACCGCCGATCGCTCCCCGGCGTGCACCCCCGCCGGAGCCCGCCGGCAAACCGGCCGCAGGGAGTTCGGGTGAGGAGGCCGGATGACCGGCCGTTGCGGTGGGTGGGCGGTCATCAGACCGGTCGGGCCGGTCCGCGGGGTCCAGTGGCTGCTGAGACGGCATACCGGCCATTGTCCCCCACCCGTCCGGCGACGGGACACGCCGATGCTGGCTCGGTGCGCCGGCGATCAGGTCGGCGCCCGCCACCTGCTACTTCGTCGCCGCCTTGACGGCAGCGGTGAGCTCCGCGGGGTTGCCGGTCAGCTTGAGCACCGTGCCGTTGATCTTGACCGTCGGGGTCCCGTTCACCCCGGACTTGAGCGAGTTCTCCGCAACGGCGTCCGCGTGCGCGGCATAGGTCTTGGCCTTGACGCAGCTCTGCCAGGTCGGCAGGTCGGCCACCTTGGCCTTGATGGCAAACGCCTCCAACTGCACATCGGTCCACCCGTCACCCTCGCGGGCCGGCTGTCCGGCGTAGATCTCGGTCATGTACTCGAGGAAGCGGCCCTGGTCCGCGGCGCAGTAGGCCGCCTGGGCAGCGCGCCGTGAGTGATCGGTCTTGAGGTTGGTGTCCAGGAAGGTCATCGTGTGGACGACGACCTTGGCCGCGTTGGTCTTGGCCAGTTCGGCGATTGTCGGCCCGTAGAGCGCGTCCAACTGGGCGCACGCGGGGCACTGGGGATCCTCGTAGATGACCAGCGTCGGCACGTTGGCCGGCGCCGAGGGGTTGACGACCATCGGCTCACCCAGGGCGGCGGCTCCCTTGGGGATGCTCTGAGCACCTGTGGCGTTCGAGCCAGATCCGCGGGCGCCGAGGAAGATCGCCGTAGCGACCGCGACCACCGCGAACAACGCCACGACGATGGCGATCGTCCCCCGGTTGCCCCCCTTGGGTGCGGTGGCGGCGAGCTTGGCACTGGCGTCAGGTCGAGGCATGCCGCCTATTGTCACCCGGGAATCCGGTCGACGCGACCACCGGGGTGAGCCGAGGGATCGGTTGGATTACAGCCGGCCGTCCAGCGCGTATGCCGTGCGCGGCCGCCACGCGACCCAGGAGGCCGCCAGGAGCAGCGCCGCGTCCCGGGTCAGCTCCAGCGGATATGCCGTCTGTTCGGCGCCGATCTGCCCACCGCCGCCGAAGCAGCCGCAGTCGATGGACAGACCACGTGCCCAGGCCGAGGCGATCCCGATGACGAAGGCAGCCATGAGCAGGGCACTGACGATCGCACACGCCCGGGTGAACAGCCCGACCAACAACAGCCCGCCGACGAGGATCTCCACGACCGGCAGGGCATAGCCGACCACCCCAGCCAGGTCGTACGGCAGCAGCTGATAGGCCCGCACTGCCAGGGCCGACTGGCCGAGGTTGGTCACCTTGAGCGCCCCGGCAACGAGTAGCACCAGGGCGACCACCACCCGCAGCAGGGTGCCCACCAGGTCCAGACGCCGCTGCCGGGTCACCGACGTCCCTCGCGGACCCCCACGGCCAGCTCGCGGGTGAGCGCGGACATCGCCGGGATCCCGCCATCGGCCAGGGCCCGCACCAGGGCGGAACCGACGATCACGCCGTCGGCGAAGCCCGCGACGTCGGCGGCTTGGGACCGGCTGGACACCCCGAGCCCGACGCACACCGGCAAGTCGGTCACGGCGCGGGTGCGCTCCACGACCTCATGGGCCGCCGAACCGACCGTCTCACGGGTACCGGTGACCCCCATGGTCGATGCGGCGTAGACGAACCCGCGGCAGGCCCCGGTCGCGACGACCAGCCGCTCCGGGGTCGAGGAAGGTGCCACGAGGAAGACCCGGTCCAGGCCGGTCGTGTCCGAGGCCGCCAGCCAATCGCCGGCCTCGTCGGGGATGAGATCGGGGGTGATCAGACCCGATCCCCCCGCGGCGGCCAGGTCTGCCGCGAAACGCGCCACCCCACGACGCAGCACGAGGTTCCAATAGGTCATGACGTAGGCCGCCGCGCCGGCGTCCGCGACCGCCCGCACCGCGTCGAAGACGTCGTCGACCCGGCAACCGGCGGCCAGGGCGGCCTCGGTGGCCCGCTGGATGACCGGCCCGTCCATGAGTGGGTCGCTGTAGGGCACGCCGACCTCGACGAGATCGCAGCCGGCCTCGACAAGGGCGACCATCGCCTCGATCGACCCGGGAACGGTCGGGAAACCGGCCGGCAGATAACCCACGAGGGCCGCCCGGCCCTCGGCCCGACAGCGGGCCAGCACCTGCGCGCCGGCGGTGAGCGGCGGCGTGCCAGTGGGGAACGTGCGGCTCACGGCATACCCCCGTGGTCGTCGAGGAGCCCGAACCAGCGGGCTGCGGTGTGGACATCCTTGTCGCCGCGCCCGGACAACGAGACGAGCAGGACGGCCTGCGGGCCGAGCTCGCGCCCCAGCGCCATCGCCCCGGCGAGAGCGTGGGAGGACTCGATGGCCGGGATGATCCCCTCGGTCCGGCAGAGCATCCGGAAGGCCTCCATCGCCTCGTCGTCGGTGACCGCTCGGTATTCAGCGCGCCCGGTCTCGAAGAGATGAGCGTGCTCCGGGCCGACCGACGGATAGTCCAATCCGGCCGATACGGAATGGGATTCGACGGTCTGCCCGTCCTCGTCCTGCAGGACGTAGGTCGCCGCTCCGTGCAGGACGCCCGGCGTCCCGCCCGAGAAGCGGGCGGCGTGCCGACCGCTGGCAACCCCCTCTCCCCCGGCCTCGAGGCCGATCAGGCGCACCGTGGCGTCGTCGAGGAAACGGTGAAAGATGCCCATCGCGTTGGACCCGCCACCGACACAGGCCAGCACGGCGTCGGGCAACCGACCGACGAGGTCGAGCACCTGGGCGCGGGCCTCCACGCCGATGATCCGGTGGAAGTCGCGGACCATCTCCGGGAAGGGGTGCGGCCCGGTCACCGTGCCCAGGACGTAGTGGGTCGTGTCGACATTGGCCACCCAGTCGCGCAGCGCCTCGTTAACGGCGTCCTTGAGGGTCTGGCTCCCGTTGGTCACTGCGACGACCTCGGCCCCGAGCAGCCGCATCCGGGCGACGTTGAGGGCCTGGCGTTCGGTGTCGACCTTGCCCATGTAGA
>CAZNLX010000170.1:0-4283 GCA_964573925.1 uncultured Intrasporangiaceae bacterium | reverse complement strand
GCTAGCCGACCGGCTTGGCCACCGCGTCGACGATGGCGGCGGCGACGCGCAGCCGCTCCGCGTCGGTCCACGGGCCTTCGGCGAAGTCCAACCAGGTGATCGCGGCCGAATCGACGGCGAGCAGCGCCACCCTCGACCCTTCTGACGAGCTTCCCGGTTGCTCGACGGTGAACGCCGAACGCCCGGCCACAGTGGTCGGCCGCCCACACGCCCGCGCGCCGGTGAGCAGCCAGCTGTCGGCGGGCGCCGACGAACCCGGCCACCCGTCGAACACCGAGATCTGGACCTCGAGGGGATACACCGTCACGCCGGGCTTGGTCGCCGGGGCTCCACGCAGGAAACCCCACCGCATCCGAGTAGCGCCACTGGTCGCGAGCATGGTCTCGGGGTCCAGACTCGACAACCCCCAGGGGAAGCCGCCGGTGCACCTCGGCACCCGCGACGGTGCGACTCTGCGACACTCGGATCGAGTGAGTTCCGACGACCTGAATCCCGAGACCGTGCTCGGCGACCCCGGCCAGAGTTGCTCGACGGTGGGCACGAAGGCGCCGGTCGCCGAGGTGACGAGGACACACGGTGCGCCGGTCGCTGCCGGGGAGGGCGAGGGACCCGGTGGCTCGGCAATGGTGGCCCAGGTCGTTCGTGGAAGTGACGCCAGAGTCGGCTGAGGAGTGGGCGTCGAGTCGAGCGTGCATGAACACAGGGCAAGGACAAGTGCACCCATGCCAACGGGCCAGATCCGTTTCACCACGCCGTGAGCCTTCTGAGGCTGATCATCGTGCTCCCCTGAACTACCCGGCGACTCCGACATGAGGGCCTGTCGCTCAAGCATGTCTGGTCTGTCCGGATATGTCGGCAGATGGGTGTCCAGGGGTGTCGTCGTCCGTCGGGGGTGAGCGGCGTTGCTACGGCCTGCGGCCGCGCCGGCTGGGCCCGACCGCCGCGTCGCCGACGAACGAGCCCGACCTCTCCCCAAGCGCGGGCGGCCGGACTAGCCTCGACCCATGACGATCCCCTGCATCACGGTCGGGTCCGGCGACCACCACGTTTTCGTCCTGCACGGCTGGTTCGGCTCGGCCGACGGTTGGGGTCTCTTCCCCAGCTACCTCGACGGCGGCCAGTTCACCTACCACTTCACCGACAACCGGGGCTACGGCGCCCGGATGGACGACCGCGGGCACTACAGCCTCGACGAGGTCGCCGGTGACGTCCTGGCCCTGGCCGACTCCCTCGACGTGCAGACCTTCTCACTCGTCGGGCACTCGATGGGCGGCGCCGAGGTGCTGCGCATCCTCGCCAAGGCCCCCGGCCGGGTCCGCAAGATCGTCGGGATCACCCCGGTCGGCGCCAGCCCGACCCCCTTCGACGAGGCCGGGCGTGACCTGTTCTGGGGTGCCGTCGAGGACCCGGGCAAGCGGTTCGGGATCATCGACTTCACCACCGGCAACCGCAACTCGGCCACCTGGGTGCAGTCGGTCGTCGACCATTCGCTGACCAACTCGACGACCGAAGGCTTCCTCGGGGCGCTGGAGGCATGGGCCGGCCCGGACTTCCTCGACGAGATCGCCGGGAGCGAGACCCCGATGCTCGTCATCCCCGGTGAGCACGACCCGGCCCTCGGCGAGGCCACGGTCCGCCAGACCTGGGAACCACACTTCCCCAACTGCCAGATCCACGTCATGGCCAACGCCGGGCACTACCCGATGTTCGAGACCCCGGTCCAACTCGCCACGGTCATCGAACGCTTCCTCGCCGACTGACCCGGCCACCGAGGTGAGCACCGTCGATCGGGCGGCGGCTCGGGAACGGGTGGACGCGGCATACGCGCGCCTGTCCGACTCCGAGCGCGCGGCGACCCGCCTCGTCCACGACCCCGCGACCTACACCCGTGAGGTCCCCTATGCCGCCCTCGCGGCATTGCGGGACACCCACGGCGTCGTCCCGGTCACCGAACCCGCCCTGCCTGGCTGGCCGGAGGGGACCGGCTATTGGTTGGTCCTGCGGCATGCCGACGTCGACCGGGTCCTCAAGGATCCGGCGACCTTCTCCTCGGCGCTCGGCGGCACCCAGATGCGCGACCCGCGGACCGAGGCCGACCTGGCGTTCGTCCGGCGGATGATGCTCAACATGGACCCGCCGGAGCACTCCCGGCTGCGCCGGCTGCTCGCGAAATCGTTCACCCCCAAGGCGATCGGCGCTCTGGAGACCCAGGTGGCCGGGCATGTCGACGGCATCCTCGACCGGATGACCGGCGGCGCCACCGAGGGGACCTGCGACTTCGCCAAGGACGTCTCGGCCGACCTGCCGTTGCTCACCCTCGCCGATGTCATGGGTGTGCCGGCCCCGGACCGATGGCTCATGTTCGACTGGGCCAACCGGGTCATCGGCTGGCAGGACCCCGACTACCGGGTGTCCGCCGCGTTCGACCCGGCGGGGGCGACGGAGCTGGGGCGGGCGGCATACGCCCTGCGTCCCGAGCCAGGACCGGACGGGCTCATGCCCGACCCGCGCAGCCGGGAGGGGATGCCCGATCTCTACGCCTATGCGCACGCGCTGGGGACGCTGCGCCGCCAGGAACCGGGCGAGGACGTCATGTCGATCCTCATGAGCCAACGTGACGACGCCGGCGGGTCGGTCAGCGTCGAGGAGTTCGAGAACCTCTTCTGGCTCTTCGCCGTCGCCGGGAACGAGACGACCCGCAACGGTATGCCGGGGGGTCTGGTCGGGCTGCTCGGCGACCCGGCCGCGCAGGAGGCACTGCGCAGCCGGCCAGACGGCATACCGAATGCCGTCGAGGAGATGTTGCGTTGGTGGACCCCAGTCATGACCTTCCGGCGCACCGCGACCTGCGACGTCGAGGTGTCCGGGGTGACCCTGCGGCGCGGCGACAAGGTCGTTGTCTCGTTCGCGGCGGCCAACCGGGACCCGGAAGTCTTCGCCGACCCAGAGGTCTTCGACATCGAACGCACCAACGCCCGCCGGCACCTGGCCTTCGGTGCGGGGCCGCACGTCTGCCTCGGGGCGTTCCTCGCCCGGTCGATGATGACGACGATGTTCCGCGAGTTGCTCGGCCGGACCTCGTGGCTCGAGGCCGCCGGGGAGCCGGTCTGGTTGCAGTCGAACTTCCAGCGCGGGGTCAAGCGCCTGCCGATCACCTGGCGCGGCTGAGCTGCGGGCCGCCCCACGGAGGTGGCGCGCGGCATACAGTGTGGGGCCATGACCGAGCAGACCGCCGTGACGACCGAACCCGCCGCCCCTGCGACCTTCCGCGTCCCCACCGACCAGGCCACGGTCCGGGCCAACGACCGCGCCCACGTCTTCCACTCCTGGTCTGCGCAGGGGGCGATCAACCCGTTGCCGATCGCTCGGGCCTCGGGCAGCCGGTTCTGGGACTACGACGGCAAGGAGTACCTCGACTTCTCCTCCGGCCTGGTCCACGCGAACATCGGCTACGGACACCCCAAGCTCGTCGCCGCGGTCCAGGAGCAGGCGGCCCGGATGGCCACCATTGCCCCCGGGTATGCCGTCGACGTCCGCTCCGAGGCCGCTCGCCTCATCGCGAGCAAGGCCCCCGAAGGCCTCACCATGGTCTTCTTCACCAACGGCGGTGCCGAGGCGACCGAGAACGCCATCCGGATGGCCCGACTGCACACCGGTCGGCACAAGGTCCTCGCGGCCTACCGGTCCTATCACGGGGCCACGGCCGGGGCATTGACGATGACCGGGGACCCGCGTCGCATCCCCAGCGAGCCGGGCCTGCCGGGGATCGTCCACTTCTGGGGTCCCTACCCCTACCGCAGCGCCTTCCACTCGACCAGCCCTGAGCAGGAGACCCAGCGGGCGCTGGCGCACCTGCGCGACACGATCATGGTCGAGGGACCGGGGGCGGTCGCGGCGATCATGCTCGAGACCGTCGTCGGCACCAACGGCGTCCTGGTCCCCCCGCCGGGCTATCTCGCCGGGGTGCGGGCCATCTGCGACGAGCTCGGCATCGTCATGATCGCCGACGAGGTCATGGCCGGCTTCGCCCGCTGCGGCGAGTGGTTCGCCATCCAGCACTGGGGAGTCACCCCCGACCTCATCACCTTCGCCAAGGGGGTCAACTCCGGGTACGTCCCGCTCGGCGGCGTCATCCTCAGCGACGCCATCGCGGCGACCTTCCGGGACCGGGTCTACCCGGGCGGGCTCACCTACTCCGGGCACCCGCTGGCCTGTGCGTCCGCGGTCGCCTCGATCCAGATCTTCGAGGAGGAGGGCGTCGTCGAGCACGCCCGGATGCTCGG
>CAZNLX010000169.1:0-4288 GCA_964573925.1 uncultured Intrasporangiaceae bacterium | reverse complement strand
GGGTGTCCTGGTCTGCAACTTCTCCCGCGGCCTCATGGAGCACGACCACGTCGTCACGTTGTTCCACGAGTTCGGCCACCTCGTCCACCACATAGTCGGTGGGCACCAGCGGTGGCAGCGGTTCTCCGGTGTGGCCACCGAGTGGGACTTCGTCGAGGCCCCCAGCCAGATGCTCGAGGAATGGGCGTGGGACGCGGACATCCTGCGCACCTTCGCGACGAACGAGGCGGGGGAGCCGATCCCGGCCGACCTCGTCGACCGGATGCGCCGGGCCGATGACTTCGGCAAGGGCTACCAGGCCCGCACCCAGATGTTCTATGCGGCGATGTCCTATTGGTTCCACACCGAGCGGCCGGCGGACCTCACCGCTCGGACCAAGGAGCTGCAGTCGGCGTACTCGCTCTTCCCCTACATCGAGGGCACCCACATGCCCTGCGCCTTCGGGCACCTCGAGGGTTACTCCAGCGGCTACTACACCTACATGTGGAGCCTCGTCATCGCCAAGGACCTCTTCTCGGCGTTCGACCCGAGCAACATGTTCGACCCGGCGGTCGCCGGTCGCTACCGCGATCGCGTCCTCGCCCCAGGGGGCACCAAGGACGCCGCGGACCTCGTCGCCGACTTCCTCGGTCGGCCCTACACCTTCGAGGCGTATGCCGCGTGGCTGGCGGAGTAGCCGCGGGGTATGCGGTCTGCGGTCTGAAAGAAGTGCTGGGGTCCCGTGCAACCTCAGGGCAGCTTCGCCGCGTCTCGTGATCGAGGGCAGGATCAGATGACCCGCGAAGGAGAGAGCCGGTGTCGCTGACATCGCCGGTGCGCCGTGCCTCTCGGGCATACGACGAGGACTTCACGGCCTGGGTCCTGGCCCGACAGAACGGACTCGTCCGCACGGCATACCTGCTGTGTGGTGACTTCGGCCGGGCGGAGGACCTCGTGCAGACGGTGTTGGCCAAGGCCTATCTGTCCTGGGACCGGGTCTCGCAGGCGTCGTCTCCCGACGCCTACGTGCGGCGGATGCTCGTCAACGAGAACACCTCGTGGTGGCGACGGGCGTGGCGCTCCCGGGAGGTGAGCGTCGCCGAGGTCCGGGACTGGTCGGAGGATTCCCTGGCGGACTCCGTCGCGGACCGGGAGTTCGTCGTCGCGGCGCTGCGGGCTCTGCCCGAACGGCAACGCGCGGCCGTCGTCCTGCGCTACTACGAGGACCTGGCCGAGGCCGAGGTGGCCGAGATCCTTGGATGTTCCATCGGCACCGTGAAGTCCCAGTGCAGCCGTGGGCTCGCGTCCGTGCGGGCCTCCCTGCGCGAGATAGCCGACCGGGCCGTTCACGACGAAGGAGGTGCACGATGAGCCCCCGATTCCCTGACGACGCGAACCTCTCCGAGGAGGCTTTCGCCCGTTCGCTCGGACAGGCGATGCGCGACTCCGTGGACTCCGTGCACGCCTCGCAGGGCCTGCCCGAGGCCGTTCGGGGGAAGGCCCGGCGCATCCAGCGACGTCGCACCGCCACGACCATGGGCGTCGGCCTGGCCGTGGTCGCGATCGCCGTCTCGGCGGGCTCGCTGTTCCGGGGGCAGGGCGAAGCACTCGATCGCGGCCCCGCCCAACCCACGGTGTCGACGGTCGTCACGACCGACGGGGGCCTGCCGACCACCGGTGCGCCGACCACGTCCGCCGGCACCGCGACCCAGGGCATGTCCGGGACGTCCGGAGCGCGGCCGGCACGGGTCGTTGAAGTGTCGCTGGACCGGCTGGCCGGCGGACCCGCCCCCGGGGTCTCGTACATCGCCCTCACCCCGCCCACCAATCGGCTCGTGCTGTCACCGGGCACGCGGGTCGAGGTCGGCCGGGCCTTCTCGGTCGTGCCCTACGGTTCGGGAGCGCTCGTGCACACCAGTCCTGACCTCACCGACTACGGGACCCTTGCCGTGGTCGGTCGCGGCCCGGGCGGCACCGACCCATCGGCCCGCAGTGCCACCGTGCCGGTGGTCGACAGCGCCGGGCGAGTCGCCTTCTGGGCCGCGTCGGCATCCAGCGGTGGGGCCATCGAACAACGCGGGGCCGATGGCTCGGTCCTCGTCACGGCGGCGACCGGTGTCGGCAAGACCTACCTCGTCGCCGGCCACCTCGGTGACGGGGTCGTCCTGGCCACTCTGGGCGCGGCGTCGGCGGGCGACTCCCTCGGTGCCGGCGGCGCGGTCGTCACCACCCCGGACGGGCGCCTTCGCAGCGTCCCGGGGATGATCCAGGCCCTCACCGCCACGGCCGCCGGGCAGCTGTATGCCGGTCTGCGCACACCCGCCGCGGGCTCGGCGGCATCGTGCGCCGAGGTCCGGCGCGCTGCCGACGACGTGGCCGTATGGTCCTCCTGCAAGGAGCTCCCTCAAGCCTTTTCGCCGAGCGGCGGGTTGATGGCGAGCGCCCCATCGACCTCGGTGGGGGCGGGAATGACGACGGTCACGGTCTGGGACACGCAGACGTGGCAGGCGGTGCTCCAGGTGAAGCTCGCCGTGGCGAATGTCGCCTTCGAGAACGACACGACGCTGCTCCTGTCCGTGATGGCCGAGCCCCCCGGACAAGGCGCTGTGGTCCGATGCTCGGTCGCCGGGGCGTGCGAGCTTGCCGAGACGGCATACCGGTCGGAGGCCTCGGGCTACACCCTGCTCGCGCGCTGACGCGGCGGGGCGGGAGGGGGTCGTCCTCCCGCCCATGCAACCTCGTGGCGGCCTGGCCTCGTCTTGTCGGGAGAAGCACCCCCACCGAGCCGAAGGAACCGCCATGACTGAGCACCTCGCCGACCGGACCCACCGCAGTGCACGGCTCACTGCCTCGCTCGCCCTCACGCTTCTCGGCGCTGGCCTGCTGGCCGCCTGTGGCCAGGGCGTCGGCGCTGCGGGTGCCGGGTCAGCGGGCACGCCGACCGCTGTCGTCACACCGAACGGCGCTGCCACCGCGACGTCTCCGGCCAACGCGAACCCACCGAAGACCATCCGCGTCGACCTGGGGTCGCTCACGACGGGGCCAGCCCCGACGATCGGCTACCTCGTCACCGTCGACCAGCGCACGCGTCTGGTGTCCCCCTCCGGCTTCACCGCGGAGCGGGACAAGGCGATCATCGTCCCCGTCGGCCCGCAAGGCGCTTTGGCGTTGTTGGACAACGAAGGCTCCGGGTTCGGACCACTCGTGGCCATCGGCCAGACCCCGTGGGCTGGCGCCTCGACGATCTCCACAGCCGCGACCATTCCGGTCGTTGACGCCGCGGGCCGGGTTGCGTTCTGGCGCTCCACCGCAAAGGGCGGGGTCTTCGAACAGCGCTCCGGTTCGACCGGCGCCAGCCTCGCCAGTGTGGCGACCGAAGCCACGGCGACAGGCGTCGTCTACGAAGCCAAGGCGCAACTCGGCGACGGCGTCGTCCTGGCCGACCGCCTGTCGGAATCGGGCGGCGAGGGTTGGGGCAAATCGGAAGGCGTCCGGGTGACTGCCGACGGCCGGCTGACCGAGCTGGCGGGGATGTCATCGGTCCTCGCCGCGTCGGAGGCATCAGGCCTCTACGCGGGGACCACTGCCAACGGGGCTACCGCGGCCGCGTCCACCGCAACGGCATCCACCCGGACCAAGCCGCACTGCTCCGAGGTGCGCCGGGCTGCCGACGACCGGACTGTGTGGTCCTCGTGCCACCTCATCCCCATGACCTTCTCCGCCGACGGGCGCTACCTTGCTGCCCTGCCGAAGGACTTCGACGGGGTGCGCGCTTCCCAGGTGACGGTCATCGACACGGCCACCTGGCGCCCGGTGCTCATCGTGGCGTCCGTCGTGGGGTCCGTCGGCTTCGAGCCGGGAGGTGCCCTCCTGACGGCGGTCGCCGCCGACACCCCCGGGGCCTCCGGAATCGTCCGGTGCACGGTGTCGGGTGCTTGCGAACTCGCTCAGACGGTCGACCGGGGCCGGGCCGCCGGCTACGCCATTCGCGCATCGTGACCCGGCGCGTCCCGCGGTGACCGTGACCGAGTCACCGCGGGACCTACCCTGGCTGTCATGGCGCAGCAACGGCTCAACGCCTTCGTCCGGGGGCGTGTCCAGGGCGTCGGCTTCCGGTGGTGGACCCGGGCGCGGGCCCTGGAGCTCGGGCTCGTCGGGTACGCCCGCAACCTCGAGGACGCCCTGGGGGCGAAGGTGGTCAACCGCGCGAGCCGCGCCTTCACGCTGACGCCCGAGGGGCGCGTGGTGTACGACTACGCCCGGCGGATCCTGAAGCTTCGCAACCGCCTCAACGAGGTGCTGGCGGAGA
>CAZNLX010000168.1:0-4298 GCA_964573925.1 uncultured Intrasporangiaceae bacterium | reverse complement strand
CAAGGACGCCGGCATCGGTTCGGTGGCCGTCTATGCCGACCCCGACCGGGACGCTCTTCACGTCAAGGTGGCTGACGAGGCTTACGCCTTGAACGGCTCCACTCCGGGAGACAGCTATCTGGTCCAAGAGAAGCTGCTGGCCATCGCCCAGGAGTCCGGCGCCGACGCGGTGCACCCCGGTTACGGCTTCCTCGCCGAGAACGCGATCTTCGCCCAGGCCGTCATCGACGCCGGGCTGATCTGGATCGGCCCGGGCCCGGCGGCGATCGACTCGCTCGGCGACAAGGTCAAGGCCCGGCACATCGCGCTCAAGGCCAACGCCCCGCTCGTCCCCGGCACGGCCGACCCGGTCAACGGACCCGACGAGGTCGTCGAGTTCGCCAAGGAGCACGGACTGCCGGTCGCCATCAAGGCGGCCTACGGCGGCGGCGGACGTGGTCTCAAGGTGGCCCGCAACATCGAGGAGATCCCCGAGCTCTTCGACTCCGCGGTCCGCGAGGCGGTCACCGCCTTCGGCCGCGGCGAGTGCTTCGTCGAGCGCTTCCTCGACAAGCCGCGTCACGTCGAAACCCAGTGTCTGGCAGACCAACACGGCAACGTCGTCGTCGTCTCCACCCGCGACTGCTCGCTGCAGCGGCGCAACCAGAAGCTCGTCGAGGAGGCCCCGGCGCCGTTCCTGTCCGAAGCCCAGCACGCCGAGTTGTTGCGCGCATCCAAGGCGATCCTGCGTGAAGCCGGCTACGTCGGTGCGGGCACCTGCGAGTTCCTCGTCGGCCAGGCCGGGGACATCTCCTTCCTCGAGGTCAACACCCGCCTGCAGGTGGAGCACCCGGTCACCGAGGAGGTCACCGGCATCGACCTGGTCCGCGAGCAGTTCAACATCGCCAACGGCGAGGCGCTGTCCTTCGGCGACCCGCAGCCGCACGCCCACTCCATCGAGTTCCGGATCAACGGCGAGGACGCCGGACGAGGCTTCCTGCCCGCCCCCGGCACGGTCTCGACGATGGTCGTGCCACACGGCCCGGGCGTTCGCTGGGACTCCGGGATCGTCCAGGGCGACACCGTCGCCGGTGCCTTCGACTCGATGATCGCCAAGCTCATCGTCACCGGCCGGGACCGCAAGCAGGCGCTCGAGCGCGCCCGCCGCGCCCTCGACGAACTCGTCATCGACGGGATGCCCACGGTCACCCCGTTCCACCGGGCGGTCGTTGCCGACCCCGCCTTCGCCCCCGAGGGCGACGCCCCGTTCACGATCCACACCCGGTGGATCGAGACCGAGTTCAACAACACCATCACCGCGTATGCCGGTGGGTCCGGCGCGATGGCCGAGCCCGAGGAGCGCCAGAAGCTCGTCGTCGAGGTTGGCGGCAAGCGCATCGAGGTGAGCCTGCCGGCCGGGCTGTCGCTCGGCGGGGGGGGCGGCGGTTCGGCCGCCGGCCCGGCCCGCAAGGCGGCGCCCAAGCGGGCGGGTGCGGCCAAGGCCGGCGGTGCGGCGTCCGGTGACGCGGTCACCGCCCCCATGCAGGGCACCATCGTCAAGGTCGCCGTCGAAGAGGGCCAGCGGGTCGAGGCCGGCGACATCGTCGTCGTTCTCGAGGCCATGAAGATGGAGCAGCCGATCAACGCGCACAAGGCCGGTGTCGTCACCGGGCTCAAGGCGACCGTCGGCGAGACCGTCGCCAGCGGCACCGTGCTCGCCGAGATCAAGGACGCCGAGGGCTGATGCCCCCGGAGACCGGGTTCTCCTTCGTCAACCTGGCGATCGTCGCCGCCGTCGCACTCGTCGTCGTGCCCGCCTACCGGCGGCTGCGCGACTCGATGTCGCGACGGCGACGGGAACGCTGGGCCGCCGAGGACGCGGCCTACGAGGCGCTCGTCGCCGGCCAGGACGGCATCGACAGCCCTGGCCCAGGCAGGGGCGAGCCGGCCGGAGCCTGACGGCAGGCCGGCACCCGACGCAGGGTGTAGGGACCGGCGGTGCCAACCACCTCGAACCGCGGATTGAGCGCAGTTGCCTCGACCCCCGCGTATTCGGGAGTGTGGTCGAGCACTCCCCAGATGTGCATGTCCCCACCGGTGAGGACGAAGTCGACCCGGTGCGCCCGGACCGCAGCGCACACCGCCGGCAGGCTCTCCACGAGGTGCAAGGACGTGCCGACCAACCGCCGGTCCGGCAATTGCAGCGAGTTCTCGGTGGGGAAGAAGACCTCGACCCCCGCCACGACATAGAAGAACATCCCGCCGCTGTAGGGGTTGGCGGCGACCACGGAGCCGGGCGGGACCAGGCCGGACAACTGACGCAGGGCAGCTTGCTCCGACGGGGTGACCCACGAGAACTCCGGCCCGTCCTCCAGATAGGTCCCCTCCACCAGACCCCGGTGCACCGGTATGCCGCCGCGCACCGCGAGCACGAGCAGGGCGGCCACGAGTGCAGCCCCGGCCTGCCGAGCTCTGGGCCGGCCGGGCCGCAGCCGGGCCAGCACCGGGTCCAGCAGTCGGGCGGCGGCCAACGCCCCGGCGGTCGCGGCGAGCAACCCGGGGAGCACGAGCGCGGCCCTGACCCGCACGTGGTCGTTCCACCACAGCCAGGTGAACTGGCGCACGATCGGGCCGTTGACGGCATACAGGACGAGGTCGATGACCAGCAGGGCCAGCAGCCCGCCGACGATCCAGCGCCGCCGGGCGTCCCGGGCCAGGACGCCGAGCCCGACGAGGACGAGCGCCAGGATGAGCAGGTTCTCCGGGGCCGTCCCGTCGAACAGGGTCACCGACTCGGTCAGGGCCTGGTGCCAGGTCGCGATGACGTGGGCGTTGACGAAGTACATCTTCGGCGGGGCAATCCGGGCGATGACGAGGATCGCGACCACCACGGCCAGGAGCACGACCGGCAACCGGACCACCCGGTCGACCCACGGCCGGGCCAGCGACCCCCGCCAGTGCGGCAGCGCCGAGCCGACGGCCGGCACCGCCAGGACCGCGGCCGAGGCCAGCGCATTGGGTTGGGTGACGCCGATGGCGAGGACGCCGGCCGCGGCATACGCCAGGGCGCGGGCCCGGCCGGGACCGAACGGCCGGTCGGCGATCAGGGCGATCGGTGCCAGCGCGCACAGCGCGGCGGCGAGGACGGCGGGCAGCAAGGCGTTGGCGAGCAGGTTGGACCACAACGGTCCCCAGGCGAGGAAGCGCACCGGGAAGGAAGACAACACGAGGGTGAGCAGCCCCGCGGTGACGAGCACCCCGGCGCCCCGCCCGAAGACGACCCGGGCCACGAGCATGACCCCGAACGGCCAGACCAGGCCGACCACGACGACGAGCAGGGCGTGCCAGGTCGCCGTGACCGGCACCCCCGACCACGCGCAGACGGCCGCGGCAACCGCATGGAAGCCGCCCGGGTAGGACAGTGCCCCGTCCAGTTGGGCATAGGCGACCACGTCGAGGAGCGAGGCCGAACCGTGCCGCACCATCCACTCCACCGCGCCGAGGTGGAACACGACATCGGGCATCTGCGGAATGGCCAGTGGCGAGGGCGCCGCCCCCGCAAGCACGAGGTATGCCGCCGCCAGGCCGACGATCCCGACGAGGACCGCGGCGCCTACCTCGCCTCCATCCAGGGCGGGTCCGGGCCCAGCGGCCGCCGGCACCCACCGGCGGCGGATCACCCGGGCGACCGCCGCCGCGAGACCGGTGGCCACGAGGGTGGCGGCCAGACCGATCCCGGCCGTCCAGGACAGCCCCAGCGACCGGACGCAGACGCCCGAGAGGACGAGGACCAGGACGCTGACGGCCGGGGCGCCGAGCAGAGCGGCCAGCCGTGGCACCCCGAGGGCGCGCAACGGCACCAAACCGGGCAGCACCAGGGCGACGACCGCTAGCACGACCGCCGGCAACAGTTGCGGCCAGGACACCGACACGCGACGAGCTCAGCTCATCCGGGCCGCAACGTGCAACCGACGGGCCGCCTCGCCGATCGACCCGGTCATCGACGGATACACGGTGAACGCGTTGGAGAGCTGGTCGGCGGTGAGACCGTTCTCGACGGCGATGGTCAGCGGGTAGATGAGCTCCGATGCCCGCGGCGCCACGACGACCCCGCCGAGCACGGTGCCGTGCCCCGAGCGGGCGAAGATCTTGACGAAACCGTCGTGGAAGCCGTCCATCTTGGCCCGTGCGTTCGTCGACAGCGGCAGGGTCGTGACGACGGCGTCGACCGCACCGGAGTCGACGTCCTGCTGGGACACCCCGACGGTCGCGATCTCCGGATCGGTGAAGACATTGGCCGAGACGACGTCCAGGTGCAG
>CAZNLX010000167.1:0-4302 GCA_964573925.1 uncultured Intrasporangiaceae bacterium | reverse complement strand
GGCTCTACCGCAAGGCCAAGGAGCAGATGCTCCACTCGCTCGGCTACGCCTACCGGGACCGCCGCGCCAAGAAGGGTGACTTCCGTCGCCTGTGGATCCAGCGGATCAACGCCGCCGCCCGTGCGAACGGGATGACCTACAACCGGTTCATGCAGGGCCTCAAGGCCGCCGGTGTCGAGGTCGACCGCAAGATCCTCGCGGACCTGGCTGTCAACGACGCGGCTGCGTTCACCGCGCTCGTCGAGCTTGCTCGCAGCGCTGTGCCCGCCCAGGGCGCTGCCGGCGACGCGGCCTGATCCTGCGCACGAGCACCTCACGTCCGAGCGCCGGGACCGACCCGTGCTGACCAATCCCCGAGCCGATCGGGTGCGGTCGGTCGCGGCTCTGTCCCGGCGCTCGGCGCGTGACCGGGCTGGGCTCTTCCTCGCCGAGGGACCCCAGGCGGTCCGTGAGGCGGTCCGCTGGCGTCCGGAGTCGATCCGGGACCTCTACGTCACCGCGGAGGCGGCGACGCGGCATACCGAGATCGTCACCGAAGCGGGCGCGGCGGGAGTCCACGTCCACGAGTGCTCGCCCGAGGTGCTTGCCGCGATGAGTGGCACGGATGCGCCGCAGGGACTGCTCACGGTATGCCGCCTGCTCACCGCCTCCTGGCCCGCCGTCCTGGCCGCCCGCCCGCGGCTCCTGCTCGTCCTGGCCCACATCCGCGACCCGGGCAACGCCGGAACGGTGATCCGCGGCGCCGACGCCGCCGGGGCGGACGCGGTGATCGTCAGCGAGGCCAGCGTCGACGTCTTCGGGCCCAAGGTGGTCCGGTCCACCGCCGGGTCGCTCTTCCACCTGCCGGTCGTCACTGGCCTGCCGATGTCGCAGATCCTGGCCGATCTGCGCGCGGCCGGGTTGGCCACACTGGCCGCCGATGGCGCCGGGGCCCGGCTGTTGCCGGAGGTCGATCTGTCCGGGCCGCACGCCTGGATCATGGGCAACGAGGCATGGGGTCTGTCCGAGGAGGTCCGCAGCGCCTGCGACGAGGTGGTGCGGGTGCCGATCTTCGGACACGCCGAGTCGCTCAACCTCGCCATGGCGGCCACCGTCTGCCTCTACGCCTCCGCGTTGAGCCCGCGCTGACGAGCCGTTGGTCACGGCGGCGCCCAAAAGGGACGCAGGGGTGGCGGCCCGTGGCTAGGGTGTCCGCATGACTGTCGCGGACGGGCTCGCCCTGGCCGGCGTCGATGAAGCTCCCAGCGATGTCGTGCAGGCCATCTCCGGGACCCTCCCCGACGGACTGTTGGCCATCGACGGTTCGGGCATCCTGGGGTTCGTCAACCGCCGGGCCGAGGAGATCCTCCAGACGTCGGTGTCGGGCTCGATCGGGATGCCGGTCCGTGAAGCGGTCCCGCTCTGGGATGCCGAGGGGCGGCTGTGGTGGGACGTCGCCGAGTCGGCGCGTCGGCTGCACACCGTCAAGGGGCACCGGGAGAAGCTGCTGTGGACCAGCGACGGGGTGGAGGTGCTGGCCACGGCACGCTACCTGCGTCCGGTGCCGCGCCAGGCTGTCGAGCGGATCGTGGTCGCACTTCGTGACGCCCAGGCCCGGCAGCGCGCCGAACGCGATCATGCCGCACTGCTGTCCACCTTGGCCCACGAATTGCGGTCGCCGCTGACCTCGGTCAAGGGCTTCTCCACGACTCTGCTGCGCCGTTGGGACCGATTCACCGACGAGCAAAAGCGAGTGATCATCGAGACGATCGAGTCGGATGCCGACCGGGTCTCCCGGCTGGTGTCGGACTTGTTGGACGTCTCCCGAATCGAAGCCGGGCGGATGCAGGTGCGTCGCCAGGAGATCTTCCTCGACCCGCTCGTCGTCAAGCACCGCCGCCGTTTGGAGAGCCTGGGCATCCCGGAGAACCGGATCCATGTCGAGTTGTTGCGGCCGATCCCGGACACCTGGGCCGACCCGGACCGGATCGACCAGATCATGATCAACCTCATCGACAACGCCATCACCCACGGCGACGGGCAGATCTCGGTGCGGGTCGAGCCGGGCACCGTCGATCTCGCCGACGGCCGGGCCGGTGACGGGCGTCCCGCCTGTGTCGTGTCGGTGAGCGACGAGGGCCAGGGCATCCCGGAACGGCTGCAATCGCTCATCTTCACCCGGTTCTGGCACGGCCCGGGGCAGCGCAACACCGGCCTGGGCCTGTATATCGTCAAGGCGCTGGTCGAGGCGCACGGTGGACGGGTGCGGGCGGCCAACGCCCCGGCCGGCGGGGCCGTCTTCACCTTCAGCATCCCCTCCGGCGACCCCGCAGGGACCCCTGCTCCCGGAGTGCGCCACCACGACGCCTGAGCGGCCTCGTCCATGCGCTGAACCGGCTGTCCTCGAACAGGCCACGCCGCCTAGACTCGGGCGCCGAGCCAGAACCCCCACCCGACGCTCCTGCCAGCCCGAATGTGGAAACGATGTCCGGACCGAACACCCAGTACGACCCCATCGAGCCCGCCGCCCTGGACCCCGCCGTCCTCGCCGCCGCGGTGAGCGCCGCCGAGGCAGCATTCGCCGAGGCGACGGACCTCGAGACGCTCAAGGCGGCCCGCCTGAGCCACGTCGACAAGGGCGCGGTCGCCGCGGCCCGACGCGAGATCGGTGCCCTGCCGCCCACCGCCAAGGCCGAGGCCGGCAAGCGGGTGGGGGCCGCGCTGGATGCCGTGCGGGCGGCATACACCGCTCGCGAGGAGGCGCTGCTCGCCCAGCGGGACGCCCGGATCCTCGTCCAGGAGCGGGTCGACGTGACCATGCCGATCGGCCGCCGGCCGTTGGGCTCGCGTCACCCCATCGAGCTGACCCAGGAACGCCTGGTCGACATCTTCGTGGGGATGGGCTGGGAGGTCGCCGAAGGCCCCGAGGTCGAGTCGGAATGGATGAACTTCGACGCCCTCAACATCGGCAAGGACCACCCGGCCCGGCAGATGCAGGACACCTTCTTCGTCGACCCGCCCGATGGCGGACTGGTGCTGCGGACGCAGACCTCCCCAATCCAGATCCGCACCATGCTGACCCGGCGGCCGCCGATTTACGTCGTGGCACCCGGCAAGGTGTTCCGCACCGACGACCTCGACGCGACGCACACCCCGGTGTTCCACCAGATCGAGTTGCTCGCCATCGACCAGGGTTTGACGATGGCGCACCTGCGCGGGTCGATCGACCACTTCGTCCGGGCCATGTTCGGCGACGTCAAGACCCGGGTGCGCGCCTCCTACTTCCCGTTCACCGAGCCGTCGATGGAGACCGACTTCCAGTGCTTCGTATGCCGCGGCGCCGACGACTCGTGCCGGCTGTGCGGCGGTTCGGGCTGGATCGAGCTCGGCGGGTCGGGGATGGTCAACCGCAAGGTGCTCGTGGCCTGCGGGATCGACCCGGACGTCTACACGGGCTTCGCCTTCGGCTTCGGCATCGAACGGGCCCTGCAACTGCGCAACGGGGTGAGCGACATGCGAGACATGGTCGAGGGTGACGTGCGCTTCTCCGGTCAGTTCGGAATGGCGGTGTGACGTGAGGGTTCCCCTGTCCTGGCTTGCCGAACTGGTCGATCTGGCCCCCGGCGCCCGCGGCGCCCAGGTCGCCGCGTCACTGGTCTCGGTCGGTCTCGAGGAGGAGGCGCTGCACGGTGGCGACATCTCCGGCCCGCTGGTCGTCGGCCGGGTGCTGGCCTTCGATGAGCAGATCCAGAAGAACGGCAAGCCGATCCGCTTCTGCACCGTCGACGTCGGCCCGCACGGCCAGCGGCTCACCGACGGCATCCCGCAGGAGATCGTCTGTGGTGCGACGAACTTCGCGGTGGGTGACCTCGTCGTCGTCGTGCTGCCCGGGGCGGTGCTGCCCGGTGGGTTCGCCATCGCGGCCCGCAAGACCTACGGGCGGGTGTCCAACGGAATGATCTGCGCCGAAGACGAGCTGGGCTTGGGTGAGGATCATTCCGGGATCATCGTCCTGGCCGACTATCTCGGTGCCGAGGCGGCGGCGACCCTGACTCCGGGCGACGACGCGCTGGCCCTGCTCGGGCTGGGCGAGCAGGTCCTCGAACTCAACATCACCCCCGACCGCGGCTATTGCTTCTCGATGCGTGGGATCGCTCGCGAGTACTGGCACTCGCAAGGCAGCCCGGCCGGCGCCTTCCGCGACCCGGGAATCGTCCCCACGAATCCACCGGCCAACCTCGACGGGTATGCCGTGCACCTCACCGACGCGGCACCCATCGACGGCGCGGTCGGATGCGACCGCTACGTCGCTCGGATCGTCCG
>CAZNLX010000166.1:0-4328 GCA_964573925.1 uncultured Intrasporangiaceae bacterium | reverse complement strand
CCCTTGACCCCCAGTCAAGTGCGCTACCAAGCTGCGCCACAGCCCGTGGCTGCCCAAGCAACCGCCGCTCGGCGACCGCAAGAGCGAACGAAACCCTACCGCACGGCATACCGGGGAGCCCAATCCGTATGCCGCTCGCAGCCATCCGCGCGCTCGGCAGACCCCCACGCGACCCCGGGGGGCCAACGGCCCCGTCGGGGCCTACCGCTTGCGCTTCTCGCGCACCCGGACCGAGACCTCGATCGGGGTCCCTTCGAAACCGAAGCGCTCCCGCAGCTTGCGCTCGACGAACCGCCGGTAGCCGGCCTCGACGAAGCCCGACGCGAACAGGACGAAGCGTGGCGGTCGGGTGGAGGCCTGGGTCGCGAAGAGGATCCGGGGCTGCTTCCCACCCCGAACCGGGTGCGGCTGAGCAGCGACGATCTCGCCGAGGAAGGCGTTGAGGCGAGCCGTGGGGACCCGGGTGTCCCAGGAGTCCAACGCCCGCTCCAGCGCCGGGACGAGTTTGTCCACATGGCGCCCGGTGCGCGCCGAGAGGTTGACCCGCGGCGCCCACGGGATCTGGACGAGTTCTCTCTCGATCTCCCGCTCGAGGTAGTGCCGACGCTCCTCGTCGACGGTGTCCCACTTGTTGTAGGCGACGACCAGGGCCCGTCCGGCGTCGATGACCTGCTGGATGACCCGGATGTCTTGCTCGGAGATCGGCTCGCCGGCGTCGATGAGCACCACGGCGACCTCGGCCTTCTCCAGGGCGGTCTGGGTGCGCAGTGAGGCGTAGAAGTCCGCTCCCCGGGTCTGGTGGACCCGGCGGCGGATCCCGGCGGTGTCGACGAAGCGCCATTGCTTCCCACCGAGGTCGATGAGTTCGTCGACCGGGTCGCGAGTGGTCCCGGCGACCGAGTCGACGACGACCCGCTCGCTGCCGGCGAGCTTGTTGAGCAACGAGGACTTGCCGACGTTGGGCCGGCCGATGAGTGCCACCCGCCGCGGGCCACCACGCTCGTAGGCCCCGCCCACGCCGGAACGGGTCGGCAGGACCTCCAGGAGGGCGTCGAGCACATCCCCGCTGCCCCGGCCGTGCAGCGCCGACACAGGCCAGGGCTGACCCAGCCCGAGCCCCCACAACGCCGTCGCGTCGGATTCGAACCGCTGGTCATCGACCTTGTTGGCCACGAGGATGACGGGCTTGCCGGAGCGGCGCAGCAGCTTGACGACGGCCTCGTCGGTGTCCGTCGCCCCGACGACCGCGTCGACGACGAAGAGGACGACGTCAGCCAGCTCGATGGCGATCTCGGCCTGTTCGGCGACCCTCAGGTGGATGCCGGTGGCGTCGACCTCCCAGCCACCGGTGTCGACGAGGGTGAACCGCCGCCCGGCCCACTCGGCCTCGTAGCTCACCCGGTCGCGAGTCACCCCTGGGACGTCCTCGACGACCGCCTCACGTCGGCCGAGGATCCGATTGACGAGGGTGGACTTGCCGACGTTGGGTCGGCCGATGATCGCCACGACCGGCCGTGCACCCGGGATGTCGTCCTCGCCCGCCGCGTCGTCGCCGTCCTCGAGCAGGGCGAGGTCGGCGTCGTCGAGGTCGAAATCGGCCAGGCCCGCACGCAGCGCGCGCTCGACGGCCTCGTCGTCGGCGCTCGGGGTGGTGGGGAGGTCGGTGCTCATCGCAGTCCAGTCTGTGTCGGTTCGCGTCGCTGCGCGGGTATGCCGCGACCCACCATTGTCCCCGATCTCACCGGCGACGATCACCACCGCGTCAGGCGGACCGTCCGCCGATCACCTGGAGCACCGCGGCGACGGTCTCGTCGAAGTCCATCTCGGAACTGTCGATCGTCACGACGCCGTCGGCGGCGGTCGTGAACTGCGAGACCGTCGAGTCCTGGGCGTCCCGGGCCACGACCCGGTCCCGGGTCGCCGCGACGGCTGCGTCGTCGTCGGTCCCGAGGTCCTGTTGGGCCCGCCGGGACAGCCGCGCCGATTGGCTGGCCGTGAGCAGGATGCGCACCGGGGCGTCAGGGGCGACGACCGTCGTGATGTCCCGGCCCTCGGCGACGACGGCGCCGCAGCGGGCCACGCCGGAGGCGATGAGCGCTCGCTGCCGTCGCCTCATGTCCGCACGGACCGCGAGATTGGTCGCGACCGCCGATACCGCGTCGGTGACCCGCGTGCTGCGTACCTCGTGGGTCAGATCGACGCCCCCGGCCGCGATCGTCGGCCGTTCGGCATCCATGCCCACCTCGATCGGCGCCTGCGGTGCCAGCCGCGCCACCGCTTGCTGGTCGGTGAGGTCGATTCCTTCGTGCAGGCACCACCAGGTCAGCGCCCGATACATCGCCCCCGTGTCCAGGTATGCCGCGTCCAGCGCCTTCGCCACCGCCCGTGACACCGACGACTTGCCCGATCCTGACGGCCCGTCGATGGCCACGACGAGACCAGGCTGCGACGGTCGTCGGTGAGCGGGCGGCATACCGGCGTGCGGTGGGGAGTCCATCAATCGAGCACCCGCCAGCCCTTGGCCTCGAGCGCCTGCTGGAGGTGCTCGGCCGCGGACGGCACGACCATGATCTCGGCGAGACCGAAAGGCTGTCCCAGGCCGTGGTCGATGCGCAGGTCTTCGAGGTTGACCCCCGCCTCCCCCACGTCGGTGAGCAGCCGGGCGAGCGCCCCGGGGGTGTCCGGCACGATGGCCGTCACCGGCAGGTATGCCGCGGGGCCGGACCCGTGCTTGCCCGGGATCCGGGCATGGCCGATGTTCCCGTGGGTGATCGTCCGGTTGACGACCTCAAGGCTGCCGACCGCGTCGTCGGGGTCGGCAAGGGCGCCCAGGGCGTCGAGCAACTCTCCCAGGTCGGCCTGCACCCGGTGCAGCACTTCGCGGATGGACTGGGCGTTCCCGGAGATGATCTGGGTCCACAGCCGGGGATCGCTCGCCGCGATCCGGGTGACGTCCCGGACCCCCTGTCCGGCCAGCCCGAGCGCCCGCTCGTCGAGCCCCCGAAGCTGCGCCGCGACGAGACTCGCGGCCACCTGGGGAAGGTGCGAGATCGTCGCCACGGCGTCGTCGTGGGTGGTGGCGTCCATGACCGAGACAACCGAGCCGACGGCGCGGGCGATCTCGGTGACGAGCCCGACGGCGTCCGCACCTGACTCCGGTGCCGGGACGACGACCCAGGCCCGGCCCTCGAAAAGATCGCCGCGGGCGTGGCCGGCGCCGGAGCGCTCGCGGCCGGCCATCGGGTGGGCACCGACGTAGCGGGTGAGGTCCGCGCCCGCAGCACGGACCGTGTCCAGGACGGCACCCTTGACCGAGGCGACATCGGTGACGACGCTGGCGGGCCATCGGGTGAGGCTGTCGGCGACGACCTCGCCAGCGACGTCCGGTGGCGCGGCGACGACGACGAGGTCCGGCCCGTCCTGCTCGTCCGCCCAGAGGGAACCGGCCCCGAGGTCCCGGGCCAGCCGCTCGGCGGTCGGGGACGGGTCGGTGAGCGACACGGCATACCCCGTGCGGGTGAGGGCGATCCCCAGGCTCGTCCCGATGAGCCCGGTCCCCCGGATGAGCACGCGCCTGGTCACGACGGCCAGGCTACTGACCCCCGGGCCGATCGTGACGCGGCAGTCCGCATCACAGACCGGCAGCGCCGTAGAGCTTGCCGACCTCGTCCCTGGTCAGCCGCCGAGTCTTGCCGACCTTGAGGTCGCCGAGGCGGATCGGACCGACATCGGTGCGCACGAGGCTCTCCACCGGGTGTCCGACGGCGGCGAGCAGGCGGCGCACGACGTGCTTGCGACCCTCGTGGAGGACCACCTGGACCAGGGCTTTGCCGGGCGCGGAGTCGACGAGCTTGAACGAGTCGACCGCGACCGGCCCGTCCTCGAGCTCGATCCCCGCCCGGAGCCGCTTGCCGAGGTCGCGGGGAACCGGCCCCGGCACCTGGGCGAGGTAGGTCTTGAGGACCCCGTATGCCGGGTGCTGCAGCCGGTGAGCGAGGTCCCCGTCGTTGGTCAGCAGCAGCAGGCCCTCGGTGTCGGCATCGAGGCGCCCCACATGGAAGAGCCGCTCCTGCCGGTTGCCGAGGTAGTCGGAGATCGACGGCCGCCCGAGTTCGTCGCTCATCGTCGAGACGACGCCCAAGGGCTTGTTGAACGCCAGGTAGACCCGGGACTCGTCCAACTGCACCCGTTCACCGTCGACGCGAACCACCTGACGGCTCGGGTCGATGCGCACTCCGAGTTCGGTGACGACCTGGTCGTCGACCTCGACCCGGCCTGCGGTGATGAGGTTCTCGCACGCCCGCCGGGAACCGACCCCGGCGGCGGCG
>CAZNLX010000165.1:0-4338 GCA_964573925.1 uncultured Intrasporangiaceae bacterium | reverse complement strand
ACTCCGCCAAGCGGGCCCGGCAGATCAACGCCTACTACTCGCAGTTGCAGGAGGGCCTGCTCGACTACGTCGGCCCGCTCGTGGAGACCGAGGTGCACGAGAAGCCGCTGTCGATCGCGCTGCGGGAGATCAACGAGGGCCTGCTCACCGCGCAGTCCACCGAAGGCTAACCACCCCGTCGGCGGTCGAACCGACAGACCGGAGCCCACGACCATGCGTGTCGTCCTCGGCGTGAGCGGCGGGATCGCCGCCTACAAGGCCGCCTCGTTGTTGCGCCGGTTCACCGAGTCGGGCCACGACGTCACGGTCGTGCCGACCGAGGCAGCCCTGCAGTTCGTCGGAGCCCCCACCTGGGCGGCACTCTCCGGCAAACCGGTGGCGACCGACGTGTGGTCATCGGTCGACCGAGTCCCGCACGTGCGGATCGGCCAGGACGCCGATCTCGTCGTCGTCGCGCCCGCCACTGCCGACTTGCTTGCTCGGGCCGCTACTGGACAGGCCGACGATCTGCTCACCGCGACGCTGCTGACTGCCCGGTGCCCGGTGGTCTTCGCCCCGGCGATGCACACCGAGATGTGGGAACACCCGGCGACCCGGGCGAACGTGGCCACGCTGCGGGCCCGCGGGGCTCACGTCGTTGAGCCCGCTTCCGGTCGGCTCACCGGGGCCGACACCGGCCCGGGCCGGCTCCCCGAGCCCGAGGACCTGTATGCCGCCTGCTTGGCCGTCATCGAGGGCGCAGCACTGTCGGGGGCGGCCACAACGCCGTCCGCCGTCGCTGGGCCGCTGGCCGGCCGCCGGGTTCTGGTGACCGCCGGGGGAACCCGGGAACCGCTGGACCCGGTGCGCTACTTGGGCAACCGGTCCTCGGGGATGCAGGGTGCGGCGTTGGCCGACCGCGCCCTGGCCCGCGGGGCGCAGGTCGTCCTCGTCGCCTGCAATATGCCGCCGGTGCCGGCCGCGTCCGGGCTGACCGTCGTGACCGCCGAGTCCGCCCTGGACCTGCAGGCGGCGGTGGCGGATCATCTCGAGGGCACCGACGTCGTCGTCATGTGCGCGGCAGTGGCCGACTTCCGGCCCAAGCATTACGCCGCAAGCAAGATCAAGAAGACCCACGCCGTCGACGGCTCGGACGACTCGGCGCCGGTCATCGAACTGGTGCGCAACCCGGACATCCTGGCTGGACTGGTCCGCGAACGGGGCGAGGCCGTTTCACCGGTCATCGTCGGCTTCGCCGCCGAAACCGGCGACGAGACCGGTTCAGTGCTCGACCTGGCCCGGGCCAAGCTGCGCCGCAAGGGCTGCGACCTGCTCGTGGCCAATGAGGTGGGGGTGGACAAGACCTTCGGGAAGGACACCACCACCGTGCATCTGCTCTTCGCCGACGGCCGCCCCGAACGAACCGTGGGTCCGGCCAGCAAGCAGGACGTGGCCGATGCGGTGTGGGACGCGGTGGGTCCCCTCCTGGCGTCCGACTAGACTCAAGAGCGCGCCACAGCGCTCTGCCCAGGGTCCCCTCGATCAACGGAGATCACGTTGTCCGTCCGCCTTTTCACCTCGGAATCGGTCACCGAAGGGCACCCCGACAAGATCTGTGACCAGATCAGTGATGCGATCCTCGATGCGCTGCTCACCCAGCACCCGCGTTCCCGGGTTGCCGTCGAGACCTTGGTGACCACCGGCCTGGTCCATGTCGCCGGTGAGGTCACGACCGAGGCCTACGTCGAGATCCCCGCGATCGTGCGCGACACGATCCTGGCGATCGGCTACGACTCCTCGACGAAGGGCTTCGACGGGGCTTCCTGTGGGGTCGAGGTGTCGATCGGGCAGCAGAGCCCGGACATCGCCCAAGGCGTTGACACGGCCTACGAGAACCGAGTCGGGGACGCCACCCTGGACGCCTACGACAAGCAGGGCGCCGGCGACCAGGGCCTCATGTTCGGCTACGCCTGTGACGACACCGCCGAGTTCATGCCCCTGCCGATCCACCTGGCCCACCGGCTGGCCGAGCGGTTGACTCTGGTCCGCAAGACCCACGAGCTTCCCTACCTGCGACCCGACGGCAAGACCCAGGTCACCATCGCCTACGAGGGGGATCGTCCGGTCCGCCTGGACACCGTCGTGTTGTCGACCCAGCATGCCGCCGATGTCTCGATCGACGGCCTGCTTGCCCCCGACGTCGTCGCGCACGTCATCCAGCCGGTGCTCGCCGAGCTCGTGGCCACCGGCAGCGACCTGGACGTCTCGTCCTACCGGACGCTCATTAACCCCACCGGGCGATTCGAGGTCGGTGGCCCGATGGGTGACGCCGGGCTCACCGGACGCAAGATCATCGTCGACACCTATGGTGGGATGGCCCGGCACGGCGGCGGGGCGTTCTCCGGCAAGGACCCCTCGAAGGTGGACCGCTCGGCGGCATACGCCACGCGGTGGGTGGCCAAGAACGTCGTTGCGGCGGGCCTGGCCCGCCGCTGCGAGGTCCAGGTGGCCTATGCGATCGGGGCCGCGCACCCGGTCGGGCTCTACGTCGAGACCTTCGGCACCGAGACGGTCCCGGTCGAGAAGATCCAGGCAGCGATCTCGGCAGTCTTCGACCTGCGCCCGGCCGCCATCGTCGACCAGCTCGACCTGCTTCGGCCGATCTACCAGCGCACCGCGGCCTACGGGCACTTCGGCCGAACCGACACCGAGGGCGGTTTCACCTGGGAGCGCCTCGACCGGGTCGAGCAGTTGCAGGCGGCCGCCCGAGCCTGACACCCGACGGCCTCAAGGGCGTATCCTGCCGCCCATGGCTGCTGGGTCGCGTGGCGCGACGATCGGCTCGGTGCTGGTCACCCTGCCCGAACGGTCGATCCCGGCAGCGCGCCAATCGTTCATCCGCGAGCACAACCTCTCGCTCGTCTTGCGCCACATCGTCGAGGCGCCCGAACCGGTGAGCCGAGCCCGGATCGCCAAGACGACGGGCTTGACTCGGGCCACCGTCTCGGCACTCGTGGACAGCCTGCTCTCCGGAGGGATGGTTCGGGAGCTCGTCCCGGCGGCCACCGAGCGCGCGGGCCGTCCGGCCGTTCCCCTGGTTCCCTCCGACCGGGGAGTCGTGGGCTTGGGGCTGGGCGTTCAGGTGGACCACATCGGGGCGCGGCTCGTGGGACTGGCGGGCAACGTCATCGAAGAACGGATCGTCCCGGGCAACTTCCGGGCCAGTGATCCGGACGCCGTGCTCGGCCGGTTGGCGGAGCTAGCCGACCGGCTGCTGCTCTCGGTCCGCCAGCGGGGGCAACGTCTCGTCGGCGTGGGGGTCTCGCTGCCGGGGACCGTGCAGGCGTCGAGCCGACTGTTGCGCTACGCGCCCAACCTCGATTGGTACGACCTCGACGTCGCGGCGCGGCTGGAGGCTCATCCGGGACTGGCCGGCCTGCCGGTCCTCGTCGGCAACGACGCCGACCTCGGCGCCCGAGCCGAAGCCAGGTCCCGAGCTCGGGCCGCCGGCCTGCCGCCCGAAAGCCAGAGCTTCCTCTATGTCACCTGCGAGGTCGGCCTCGGCGGGGCGATGATCGTCCGGGGAGAACTCCCGGCGGGCTGGACCGGCGATCTCGGCCACATCGCCGTGGATCGCGCCGGACCCCCGTGCAGTTGCGGGGCGCGCGGCTGCCTCGAACAGTATGCCGGCCGCGACTCCATGCTCATCCGGTCCGGAATGGGAGTCGGCAGCTCGATGGACGACCTGCGTCACGCGGTCGACGCGGGGGAGCGGGCACCCGAGCAGAGCGTCGCCGAGGCGGCCGAGGGGCTCGGGGTGGTCATCTCCTCGACCCTCAACCTCGTCGATATGGACACCGTCGTGCTCGGCGGCGCCTTCGTCCCGCTGGCGGATCTGCTCATCCCGACCATCCAACGACACATCAAGCGGCGCACGTTCCAGTCCCGCTGGCAGTCGCTGACGGTCGCGGCGGGGGTGGCCGGTCAGTTCGCGCCGCTGACCGGGGCGGCGTTGCTGGTTACCGACGAAGTACTGGCCAACCCTTCAGCGCTGCTCGCCGTCGGCTAGGGCGGACCCGTGGTGGCCGCCCGCTGAATCCCCGGCCAACCGGCCGTGACGGGATTGTTATCGACCGACTCCACGAGTGGCCTTGACGCTGCTGGATCCTGGGAATAAGTTCGTTCATACAACAAACCTGGCTCATCGTGGCGTCGTGCCCCCCGGCGCCGGCAGAAGGGTTGGTGGCCTCGTGTCCGACGTCATCTTGGAGATGCGCAACATCACCAAGGAGTTTCCCGGGGTCAAGGCCCTGGAAAACGTTTCGATGGTAGTGCGACGCGGCGAGGTTCACGCCATCT
>CAZNLX010000164.1:0-4365 GCA_964573925.1 uncultured Intrasporangiaceae bacterium | reverse complement strand
CGCTGCTCTGGTCGACGAACTGGCGCAGGGCCTCGAGCACGCCGGTGTCGGCGGGCTTGCCGTGCATGACCTTGAGGGTCCGGCCGTCCCAGGAGACCCGCACCGGCAACCCGTCGACACGGGAGATCTCGACCCGGGCTCCGTCGGAGTCCTCGTGGGTGACCACGTCCACCTGTCCTCCGATGAGGGCCACGACGACCTTTGCCACCCGTTCTCCGGCACCACCGATGTCGATGACCCGCGGTCCGTCGACTTCCCAGCTCTCCGCCATGGTCGTTCCTCCGTCTCGAGACTCGCGCTATATCGCGTTCTTGACAGACACGTTATATCGCGTTTCGCCGGACGGGCAAGGGGTGCGTGCGGTCCGGCTCGGTTGAACCCGGGGCGGTCGGTCGAACCCGGGGCGGTCGGTCGAACCCGGGGCGGTCGGTTGAACCCGGGGCGGTCGGTTGAACCCGGGGCGGATCAGCCCAGGTGCATCCAGGCGTTCCAGCCCGCGTGGAGCACCAGCCAGGCGATGAGTCCATAGCCCGCCTGCCCTGGGTGCACGCCGTCGCCCGCAGCGAGGTCGGTGGCCCACGGCTCGTGAGTCACCAACGGCCGGAAACAGTCGACATAGGCCACGCCTCGGCGGGAACACACGTCGGCCTGGGCTTGGCTGAGCACGTCGAGCCTGGCGTTCGTCTCCGGGTCCAGGGTCGGGGTGAGGCCGACGACGAAGGTCGCAATGCCCTTGGCCGCTGCGTCATCGAGGACGTTGGCGAGGTTGAGCCGGGACCGGGCGGTCGTCAGCCCGTGCCCGATGTCGTTGAACCCGGCCGAGACGACGAGGCGACGTTCCGAGCGGCCGGACCAGCGCGGCATACACTCCGCGCGCCAGCGCGCCACGACGTCACCTGAGTCCTGCCCGCGAATCCCGAGGTTGTATGCCGTGAGGTCGAGGTCCGGGTGTTGGGTGCGGCTGACCACCCGGCCGACCCAGCCCAGGGCCTTGGGGTCGCCGAAGCCCGCGGTGAACGAGTCGCCGACGAAGCACAGGCCGACGTCGCGGCGTCCGTCGTCGGGAACGACGAACGACGCGCTGGGGGTGAACTCGGTGGCCGGTGCGCCGTCGGTGGCGCTCGGATAGGCCGGGCCGTCGTGCTCGAACCCCCGGTCCTGCGACCGGTCGTAGGTGCTGTCGTCGGTCACGAGCGGGTCACTCCTCGTCGTCGTCGAGACGCGCGAGGAACGTCGCGAGTCGTTCGACGGGGGTCTCGAACTCTGGGTGCAGGTCCACGAAGGTGCGCAACTGGTCGGCTAGCCAGGCCAACGTCACCTCTTCGTCGCCGCGGCGCGCCTCGAGTTCCTCGATCCCTCGGTCGGTGAAATACACCCTTGGAGGCTATCGCGAGGCGGGGTCGGTCGCGCGGCAGGTCCTGGGCGCGTCAGGCCCGGACCGAGGTCGGCCCCCTCGGTGTCGTGTGCCGCAGTCCCGGGTGGGCCGGACGGACCGACGGGCGGCCCCGGATGCCCCAGGACCGCCCGTCGGCGGCGACGATGATCGGTCTCAGCGGTCGAAGGCCGCCGCGAGCAGAGCGGCCTGCTCCACCTCGTGCTTCTTGTGCGAGCCGGTGGCCGGCGAGGCCGAGGCGCGCCGGGCGACGACCCGCAACACCCGGTTCTCGCCCTGCTCGGCCAGCAGCTCCGGCAGGTTGAGCGCCATGAACGGCCAGGCACCCTGGTTCTTCGGCTCGTCCTGGACCCAGACCACCTCGGCGTTCGGGTAGGCCCGCAGTGCCTCGGCGAGCTCGGCGGCGGGGGCCGGTGCCAGCTGCTCGACGCGCAGCAGGGCGGTGGCCGTGTCGCCGCGCTTGTCGCGCTCGGCCTCCAACTCCCAGACGACCTTGCCGGAGGCCACCAGCACCCGGGTGACCGCGTTGCCGTCGAGCTGGCGGGTGTCCGGCAGCACCGGCCGGAACGTCCCGGTGGTGAAGTCCTCCGGCATCGACGAGGCGGCCTTGAGGCGCAACATCGACTTCGGCGCGAACACCACGAGCGGTCGGCGCGGCCGGGCATAGGCCTGCCGGCGCAGGAGGTGGAAGTGCGAGGCGGGCGTCGACGGGTAGGCGATCGTCATGTTGTCCTCGGCGAACAACTGCAGGTAGCGCTCGATCCGGGCCGACGAGTGGTCCGGGCCCTGCCCCTCGAATCCGTGCGGCAACAGCAGGACCACCGAGGACCGCTGCGCCCACTTCTGCTCCGAGGAGGAGATGAACTCGTCGACGATGGTCTGCGCACCGTTGGCGAAGTCGCCGAACTGGGCCTCCCAGAGGACGAGGGCGTCCGGCCGCTCGACCGAGTAGCCGTACTCGAAGCCCATCGCGGCATACTCGGACAGCAGCGAGTTATAGACCCAGAACTTGGCCTGGCCCGGCTTGAGGTGGTGCAGCGGGGTCCACTCCCCGCCGGTCATCTTGTCGATGAGGACGGCGTGGCGCTGGACGAACGTCCCGCGCTGGCTGTCCTGCCCGGCGAGCCGGACCGGCGTGCCTTCCAGCAGCAGCGAACCGAAGGCGAGCAGTTCGCCCATGCCCCAGTCGATCCCGCCCTCGCGGACCATGACGGCCCGGCGGTCCATGAGCGCCTTGAGCTTGGGGTGCACGGTGAAGCCCTCGGGCGTCTTGACCCAGGCGTCGCCGAGCAACTGCAGCGTCTCGGGGGTGATGGCCGTCTGGCGCCAGTCGCGCGGCCGGGCCACGTCGTCCATCGCCTGGGCGCTCGGCTTCTCCAACCCGCCGTGCCCCGCGACGTCCGAGGAGGCGTCGACGTATGCCGTCGGGCTGGGTGCCGGGGCCGACTGGGCGTCGCGGGTCTCCAGGAAGACCCGCTCCAACTGCTGTTGGTAGTCGCGCAGGGCGGCCTCGGCGTCCTCGACGGAGATGTCCCCGCGGCCGATGAGCGACTCGGTGTAGAGCTTGCGGGTGGAGCGCTTGGCCTCGATGAGGCTGTACATGAGCGGCTGGGTCATCGACGGGTCGTCGCCCTCGTTGTGGCCACGGCGGCGGTAGCACACCATGTCGACGACAACGTCCTTCTTGAACCTCTGGCGGAACTCGAAGGCCAGCTCGGCGACCCGCACGCAGGCCTCCGGGTCGTCGCCGTTGACGTGGAAGATCGGGGCCTGGATCATCCGGGCCACGTCGGTGGAGTAGACCGACGAGCGCGACGACGACGGAGCCGTCGTGAAGCCGACCTGGTTGTTGACGATGACGTGGATCGTCCCGCCGGTGCGGTAGCCGCGCAGTTCCGACTGCTGGAGGGTCTCGGCGACGACGCCCTGACCGGCGAACGCCGCGTCACCGTGCATGAGGATCGGCAGGACGGTGAAGGCGTCGCCGCCGAGGTCAAGGCGGTCCTGCTTGGCCCGGACGATGCCCTCGAGGACCGGGTTGACCGCCTCGAGGTGGCTCGGGTTGGCCGCGAGATAGACCTTCGTCGACGCCCCGTTCTCCGCGGTGAAGGTGCCTTCGGTGCCCAGGTGGTACTTCACGTCGCCGGAGCCCTGCACCGAGGTCGGGTCGACCTTGCCCTCGAACTCGCGGAAGATCTGCGCCGGGGCCTTGCCCGCGATATTGGCCAGGACGTTGAGCCGGCCGCGGTGCGGCATACCGATGCAGACCTCGTGGAGCTTGGCCTCGGCGGCCGACGAGAGGATCCGGTCCAGCAAGGCGATGGCGGACTCGCCACCCTCGAGCGAGAAGCGCTTCTGGCCGACGAACTTCGTCTGCAGGAAGGTCTCGAAGGCCTCGGCGGCGTTGAGCCGGCGCAGGATGCGCATCTGCTCCTCGCGGGTCGGCTTCTCGTGGACGACCTCGCACTTGTCCTGGATCCACTTGCGCTGCACCGGGTCCTGGATGTGCATGTACTCGATGCCGACGGTCCGGCAGTAGGAGTCACGCAGGATCCCGAGGATCTGGCGCAGCTTGAGGAAGGGCTTGCCGCCGAAGCCACCGGTGGCGAAATGCCGGTCGAGGTCCCACAGGGTCAGCCCGTGCGAGGTGACGTCGAGGTCGGGGTGGCGGCGCTGGCGGTACTCCAGCGGGTCGGTGTCGGCCATGAGATGACCGCGCACCCGGTAGGCGTGGATGATCTCCTGAACCCGGGCGACCTTGTTGATGTCGTCGTCGTGGCTGGTGTCGACGTCCTGCACCCAGCGGATCGGCTCGTAGGGGATGCGCAGGCTGGCGAAGATCTCGTCGTAGAAACCCTCGGCACCGAGCAGGTACTGGTGGACGATCCGCAGGAAGTCACCGCTCTGGGCGCCCTGAATGATCCGGTGGTCGTAGGTCGAGGTGAGCGTGAGGATCTTCGACACGGCGTTGC
>CAZNLX010000163.1:0-4414 GCA_964573925.1 uncultured Intrasporangiaceae bacterium | reverse complement strand
AGCAGGAGGATCCAGCCACCGATGGCCGAGTAGAAGATCGACTGCCAGATGCCCTTCGCGGCACCCTGCGCGGCACCGTGGGTCTCCTCGGAGAGGTGGGCCGAGGCGTCGAAGCCGGTGATCGTGTACTGGGTGAGCAGGAAGCCCAGCGGTAGGACGTAGAACCAGTAGCCCAGACCGTCGGTCGCTCCCCCGGCCAGGCCGCCACTGTTGTTGACGCGCATCGTGAAGACGTCCGCGACGCTCATGTGGCTCTTGGGCAGGAAGACGAGGATGAGGATGACGGCGAGGGCACCGAAGACGTGCCACCACACCGAGATGTTGTTCATGACCGCCATGAGGTGGCCGCTGAAGATGTTGACGACCGCGACGAGCGCCAGGATGACGAGGAACATCCAGAAGACGCGGGCCAGCGAGTATCCCTCGGCCCAGGACTCGCTGAAGGTGCTGAAGGTCAGGTCGAAGAAGGTCGCACACCCGTAGGCGACCGAGGCGTCGACGGCGACGAGGCCGATGAGGTTGAGCCAGCCGGTGTAGTAGCCGGCCTTGGCGCCGCCGAGCTTGGCCGCCCACCAGTAGATCCCCCCGGACGTGGGGTAGGCCGAGACCAACTCGCTCATGCACAAGCCGATGACGAGGATGAAGGCCGAGATGAGCGGCCAGCCGATGGAGATGGCCACCGGACCGCCGTTGTTCCACGCCTGCCCGAAGGTCGTGAAGCACCCGGCGAGGATCGAGATGATGGAGAAGGAGATCGCGAAATTGGAGAAGCCCGACCACGATCGGGACAACTCCTGCTTGTAGCCCAACTTGGCGAGCGTGCGCTCGTCGTCGTCCAACCGAGGTTCGGCCATATGTGACGCTCCTCACAGGGGGGGAAGTGGCCCGATGCTAGCGCCCGTGAAGGTGTGCGTCCAGACCTTTAGACCGTGGATTCATGGAGAGTTCAGGCTCGATCGGTCCTGGACGGCAGCGGAAATTCGCCCTCTGCGGACCTTTGCGGCCCGGTCACCGGATGAGCAACGGCTCCAGAGCCCGGGCTACCCCGTCGTCGTCGTTCGCCGGACAGGTGTGGGTGGCCACCGAGTGGACCTCGGCATGAGCATTGGCCACGGCATACGCGCGCCCCGCCCAGCGCAGCATGGGCAGGTCGTTGGGCATGTCGCCGAAGGCCCAGACGTCCGCTGACCCGATGCCCAACTCGCGGCACCAGTCGGCCAGCGCCGTTGCCTTGCCCACCCCGCGAGGGTTGATCTCGGCGAGGCCGTGGGCGCCGGAGTAGGCCAGGTGACCTCGATCCCCGACGACCTTTTCGACCACATCGAGGAAGTCCTGGACGGGGTGGCCGGGCCACAGCGCGAGGAGTTTGCCCACCGGCTGCTCGGCGATCGCCGAGCCGGACCCCCACTCCGGCGTCGTCGTTTCCCAGGGCGCGTGCGGGTCCGGCCAGCCCGGTTCGAAGAAGGCGCCGTGGGCTCGTTCCGCGGCGAGGACCACTCCGGGGAGCGTTTCGCGCAGGTCGGCGACGACGCCCAGGAGCACGTCCCGATCGAAACAGTGCGCAGCCAACACCGTGCGCCGGCCCACGTCGTAAACGAAGGCCCCGTTGCCGCACAGGGCCACCCCACGTGGGCCGACGACGTGCGCCAGGGCGTGCAGCCAACGCGGCGGGCGCGCAGTGACCAGGACCGTCTCCACGCCGGCGGCGGGCAGGGCCCGCCAGATCCGGGCCGTGTATGCCGACACCCGCCCGTCCGAGCGCAGCAGGGTGCCGTCCAGGTCGGAGGCGACCAGCCGGGGCCGACGGTCGTCAGTCACGCCGGAGTGCCGCCGCGGGCCGGTCAGGGGCGCGGGCGGCATACCCGGCTCGGCGGGCGTGATCAGGCCAGCCGGGTCAACCACCCGTGGGTGTCCTCAGCCCGGCCGTACTGGATGTCGAGCAGTCGCTGACGGATCGCCAAGGTCACTTCCCCAATCGCCGGGCCGTCGCCGCGGTGGTCCACGGACCCACCGTCCCAGCGCAGCTCGCCGACCGGGGTGACCACGGCGGCGGTCCCGCAAGCGAAGATCTCGGTGATCTGCTTGCTTGCGGCGGCATCCTTCCACTCGGCGATCTCGATCCGTCGCTCTTCGGGTTCCAGACCCAACTCCTTGGCCAGATCGAGGATCGAGGAGCGGGTGACCCCTTCGAGGATGGTCCCGGTGAGCTCGGGGGTGACCAGCTTGCCATCGGCGGTGACGAAGAAGAGGTTCATCCCGCCGAGTTCCTCGATGTAGGAGTGCGTCGCCGAGTCGAGGAAGACCGCTTGGTCACAGCCGTGTTCGATGCCTTCGAGCTGGCCGGCCAGGCTCGAGGCGTAGTTGCCGCCGCACTTGGCCGCGCCGGTCCCACCCGCCCCGGCGCGCGCGTAGTCGCGCGAGATCCACAGGGTGACCGGCTTGAGTCCACCGCTGAAGTAGGACCCGACCGGCGAGGCGATGACCGAATAGGTGACGACCGAGGCGGGCCGGACCCCGAGGAATGCCTCCGAGGCGAACATGAACGGCCGCAGGTAGAGGCTGGTTTCGCCGGTCCCAGCCGCCGGGACCCAGGCCTGGTCGACCTCGACGAGGGTCTTGAGCGACTGGATGAAGTCCTCCACCGGCAACTCCGGCAGCGCCAGCCGCCGGGAGCTGCGCTGCATCCGCTGAGCGTTGGCCTCTGGCCGGAAGCTCCAAATCGAGCCATCGGCGTGCCGGTAGGCCTTGAGCCCTTCGAAGACTTCCTGCGCGTAGTGCAGAACCGCGGCAGCCGGCATCAGCGACAGGGGACCGTAGGCCCGAACCTGCGCGTCGTGCCATCCCCGTTCGGTGTCCCAGGTGGCCAGGGCCATGTGGTCGGTGAAAACCTTGCCGAATCCCGGGTCGGCCATCAGCTGGGCCCGCTCGGCATCCGACCGGGGATGGTCGCTGCGCGAGACGGTGAAGGTGAGCTCTCCTGGGCCGACCTGGGCGCTCATCGTGCTGCTCCTCTGATGATTGGGGGCAATTCGGGCAGTGCAGGGGTATGCTGCTGGCAAGGGTACCCACTCGGCAGGTTCGGCTGCGCAGGTCGCCGTCAGCACGTAGGGTGGGGGTTGGCCCGGGGGGGCCGTTCCAGAAGGAGGGCTGGACGTGGGAGTAGCGCGGCGTTGGGGTCG
Organism: uncultured Intrasporangiaceae bacterium; assembly: GCA_964573925.1. Classification (GTDB taxonomy): domain Bacteria; phylum Actinomycetota; class Actinomycetes; order Actinomycetales; family Dermatophilaceae; genus Phosphoribacter. The sequence continues at coordinate 1,235 of CAZNLX010000163.1, read as the reverse complement.
TCGCGCGCCGGGGCGGCACGCTGCCCCGAGCGCGATTCCTTTCCGGCCTGCGGTTGCGGGTGCGGCGCTGGGCACCGCGGCACTCTCTGCGGTCATCTTCTTCGCCTCACATGCCGGAGCGGACGGCGTCGCGGTCGGCCCGGCCTCCGCGCAAGGGGCCGAGGCAACCGCGATCCCGTCCTCCCGGATCGTCGCGACGGTGGAACCGGCCCACTTCGACGGAGCCAACGCCCTGCGTGCTCTCGCCGAGTCCGCAGCGGCTCGTGAGGCGGCCGCCCTCGCCGAACTCGAGGCAGCCCCGGACGCGGGCACCGTTGCGGTCGGGACGGTGGATCGCGCCCAGATTCTCTCCTCCGGCTTCGTCAAGCCGGTCGCGGGCACCCCGTCCTCGCCCTTCGGCTTGCGTTTCCACCCGATCCTGCACGTCTGGAAGCTGCACACCGGGACCGATCTCGCCGCACCGTGCGGAACTCCGGTCAAGGCGGCCAAGGCCGGCCGAGTGACCTTCGCCGGCGCCACCCCGGCCTACGGAAACCGCGTCGTGGTCGACCACGGCGGCGGGCTGGTCACCACCTACAACCATCTGACCTCGTATGCCGCCCGCGTCGGGCTCGACGTCCAGCAGGCTCAGATCATCGGCTTCGTCGGCTCGACCGGGTTCTCGACAGGCTGTCACCTGCACTTCGAGGTTCTCGTCGGCGGAGCCTTTGTCGATCCCGCCCCTTATCTCGACATCGCCCCGGCCCCGACCGTGGTCATCCCGCCTGCGGTGGCCCCGCGCTCCGACACCGGTTTGGCCACGGCAACCACGACGACGACCACCACCACGCCGCCGGTCACCACGACGACTGCGGTTGCGCCGACGAGCACGGTGACGACCGTCCCGACGACGGTGACCTCGACGGCCACCGTGACGACGACGCCCTCGACCAGCAGCACGGCGCCCACGTCGACCGCGCCCGCCCCCACGAGCGCCGACCCGACAACGACGTCGGGCGCACCACCGACGACGACCACCGCTCCCTGACCGGCGGACGGCCGGCGCGGCGGGACCTCAGCTCAGCCGGGCGGCGATCGTGTCGCCGATCGCGACAGTGCTGCGCGGGGCTCCCCCACGCTCGGCGAGATCGGCGGCCACTGCGGCCTCCACCCGGCGAGCTGCCTCGCCCAGGCCGACATGGTCGAGCATCATGGCCACCAAGAGGATCGCCGCGGTAGGGTCGGCCTTGCTCTGG
>CAZNLX010000162.1:0-4419 GCA_964573925.1 uncultured Intrasporangiaceae bacterium | reverse complement strand
GGGCCATGGTCTACCGGCTCCCCGCCGAGCAGGTGCGCCACCACGGGCTGGGGCTGCGGCTGACCCCCGAGGCGACCGACGCGGTCGTCGAGGCGAATGCTCTGCGCTGCAGCCACTTCGACGCCTTCCGCTTCTTCACCGAGCCAGCCCGCCCGCTCAACCTCCTGCAACCGACCCGCGCCGACCAACTCGACCTCGACCAGCCAGGTTGCTTGCACGCGGGCATGGACCTGTTCAAGTGGGCCATGAAGCTCGCTCCCGGAATCCCCAGTGAACTCGTCGCCGACTGTCTCGAACTCGCCTTCGCGCTGCGTCGCCTCGACATGCGGGCCTCGCCGTACGACGTGGCGCGCCTCGGCCTCGAACCCATCCCCGTGGAGACCCCGGAAGGCAAGGCCGCCTACGTCACCGAACAGCGCGAGTATGCCGCCCGCGCAGCGGACCTGCGGGCTCGCCTCACCCTGGCCTGCGAGCGGCTCCTGCCCGGCGCCTGACCGGCGCCTGACCTGCGCCTACGACGCGGACCCGCCGTCGCGTTCGATACGGCGCAGCTCGCGCTCGTTGCGTCGGCGGTCCCGCTCCACCCGGCGCTCCCGCTCCCGTTCCCGGGCACCGTCCTTCCCGCCCGGGCCGTAGAGGATGATCCCGGCCGCCGGGATGGCGAGGAACACCGGCCACGGGGCGTGCCCGGTGACGAAGAGCACCGTGGCGCCGATCGGGGTCAACGCCATGACCGTGTCCCGCGCCCGGGACAGGCCCGCCCCCACCGTTGCCAGCGCCCCCCGTCGGGTGGTGGGTGCCGGGACCACGCTCGTGGGGACGAGGACCTCCGCCGGGGCGTCCTGGACTTGGGGCAGCTCCCACGGGACTGCGGGGCCGGTGCGGGGGAGATCGGTGAACAGGGCGTTGAGGTCTGCCCGGGTGACCGCGGCAAAGGCCTTCGTCGTGCGGGCCTCGTGCTCGGTGGGGTCCAAACGTCCGGCTCGCCAGTGCTCGCCCAACAGGTCGATCGCCGTCTGTCGTTCGGCAGTGCCGACCCGGATCTCGTCGTCCGCCGCGGTCATGTCCCCATGATGCCTCAGCGCTGCCTCTGTCGCCGGTTCGGCGGGACGATCGGCCGCGCGGCTAGGGTGAGTGGGTGCGGATCGCGAGATACACGATGGGTGAGGACCCGGCATACGGGATCGTCGAGGGTGCGCCGGGCAGCGAGGTGATCCTCCCGGTCAAGGGTGACCCGCTCTACGTCGGCGTCGTCCCCGCAGGCGGCGACCCGGTGCCGTTGGAGGAGGTCCGGCTGCTGGCCCCGGTGATCCCCCGCAGCAAGATCATCGGGATCGGACGCAACTACGCCGACCACGCCAAGGAGATGGGCAACGAGGTCCCGGCCGAGCCGATGATGTTCCTCGTCCCCAATACCGCGGTCATCGGCCCCGGCGACCCGGTCGTCATCCCTCGGGGCAGCGCGACGGTCGACTACGAAGGCGAACTGGCCGTCGTCATCGGCAAGATCTGCAAGGACGTCCGGGAGGACCGGGCTCTCGAATGCGTCTGGGGTTATACCTGCGCGAACGACGTCTCGGAGCGGGTGTGGCAGCGCGGCGACGGCCAGTGGGCCCGAGCGAAGGGCTTCGACACGAGCAAGCCGCTGGGTCCCTGGGTGGTGACCGACCTCGACGTGTCGGCGCTGCGCATCGTCACCCGGCGGGACGGCGAGGTGGTCCAGGACGGCACCACTGCGGACCTGGTGCACGGGGTGGCCAGGCTCATCGCCTATGCCTCGGCCCACTTCACCCTGCTGCCCGGGGACGTCATCCTCACCGGCACCCCGGCCGGAGTGGGGCCGGTGCAGGCCGGCCAGCGGGTCTCGGTCGAGGTCGAAGGCATCGGGGTGCTGGAGAACCCCTTCGTTCGCCGCTAGGGCTTAGGTCGGAGCCGTGCCGCTAGAAGGCCTCGGCGAGCAGGTCGCGCAGCCCCAGCGGGTACAGCGGGATCAGGTCGTCCGGCACGCTCGGGGCGCGCCAGATCGCGTACTCCCCGGGGACGTCGCGGCAGTCGAACCGCTCGATCTCGTATGCCGCGTGCTCGGCCAGGCGGGCGGCATACAGGAAGAGCACTTCGTGGCCATGGCGGCCGTTGAAGGTGAAGATGTTCTCGATGACGCCGAGCCGGGCACCGACCTCGACGGCCAGGCCGAACTCCTCCCGGAACTCCCGGACCAGCGCGTGGGCAGCGGGCTCCTGCCAGTCGACCCCGCCGCCGCACGGGCGGTGGAAGGTGACGCCCTCTGTCGGGTCGTAGAACTCGTTGACCAGCAGGGCACCGGTGGCCGGGTGGCGGATGACCGCCAGGACGCTGACTCGTGGCGTGGGCATCGGTGGGCGACAGGCGGTCAGTGCCCGCCCGCGGCACCCTTGCGGCGCGGGAGAAGGTGCAGGACCAGGACGACGAGCGCCCCGACGAGCAGGCCCGCCACCGCCGAGCCGAGGGTGTTGGTCAGCCAGCCGAGGGCACCCGCGCCGAAGGACACGGCCGCCATGACCGCTTCCTCGGCGTGGTGGACCAGGGCGTAGGGGGCGTGCCAGCCGAGCGTGTCGGCCCCGACGAGCAGGATGTGTCCGCCGACCCAGAGCATCGCGATCGTCCCGATGATGGCCAGCCAACGCAGCAGCATCGGCATGGCGCCGACCAAGCCCCTGCCGATCACCCGGGCCGCACCGGACTTCCGGCGGCTGAGCGCGAGCCCGATGTCGTCCATCTTGACGATGAGGGCGACGAAGCCGTAGACGCCGATGGTGATGGCGATCGCCACGACGACGAGGATGATCAGCCGGGACAGGAAGGGCTCGTTCGCCACCTCGTTGAGCGCGATGACCATGATCTCGGCCGAGAGGATGAAGTCGGTGCGGATCGCCCCGGCGACCATGGTCTTCTCGTGGTCCCCGCCCTGGACGACGGCCGGTGCCTCCTCGCCGGCGTCGTGTCCGCTCACCTTCTCCCAGATCTTCTCCGCGCCCTCGAAACACAGATAGGTGCCACCGAGCATGAGCAGCGGGGTGAGCGCCCACGGGAGGAACTGGGAGAGCAGCATGATCGCCGGCAGGATGAACAGCAGCTTGTTGCGGATCGACCCGACGGCGATCCGTTTGATGATCGGCAACTCGCGGTCCGGGGTGAAACCCTGGACGTAGCGCGGCGTGACCGCGGTGTCGTCGACGACGACTCCGGCCGCCTTGGCGCTGGCCCGCCCGGCCGCTGCCCCCACGTCGTCGAGGGAGGCGGCCGTGAGCTTGGCCATTGCGGCGATGTCGTCGAGCAGCGCGGCCAGGCCCCCGCTCATCGGGTCCTGCCGGGCTGTGTGGGGACCGTGCCGCGTGCGCTCACAGGGACAGGGTAGTTGTCGAGCGGCCTTGGGCGGGTCCCGGGCTAGGCTGGCGGCACCATGAGCGAGAAGAAGCTTCCCGGCGCCGTTCGGCTGCGCGTCGCCCCGTCCCCGACCGGCGATCCCCATGTCGGGACGGCATACATGTCGATGTTCGACCTGGCGTTCGCGAGGCAGCAGGGCGGGCGCTTCCTCCTGCGGATCGAGGACACCGACCGGGCCCGGCTGCAGCACGACAGCGAGCGGCAGATCTTCGACACCCTGCACTGGCTGGGGCTGACCTGGGACGAGGGTCCCGACGTGGGTGGGCCGTGCGCGCCGTACCGGCAGTCGGAGCGGTTGGAGACCTATCGGCCGTACGTCGAGCGGCTGCTCGAGGACGGGCATGCCTACCACTGCTGGTGCTCGGCCGAGCGGCTCACCGCCATGCGCGAGGACCAGCAGCGGCGCAAGGTGCCTACCGGCTACGACCGGATGTGCCTGGGCAAGTCTCGCGAGGAGCGTGCGGCCCTGCCGGGGTTCTCGCAGACCCCGGTCGTGCGGATGCGGATCCCCGACGACGTGCAGACCTCGTTCGTCGACCTCATCGCGGGGCGGATCGACGCTCCGATGCCCGATGACCAGGTCATCCTCAAGGCCGACGGATTCCCGACCTATCACCTCGCCGTGGTCGTCGACGACCACCTCATGGGCATCACCCATGTCGTGCGGGGGCAGGAGTGGATCTCCTCGACGCCCAAGCACCTGCTGCTCTACCGGTGGCTGGGGATCGACCCGCCGAAGTTCGCCCACATGCCGTTGCTGCGGGACGAGAAGAAGGCGAAGATCTCCAAGCGCAAGAGCCCGTGGGCCCGGCTGACCTGGTTCAAGGAGCAGGGCTATCTGCCCGAGGCCCTGGTCAACTTCCTTGCCCTGCAGGGCTATCCGCCGATCGTCGAGGCCGACGGCAGCGAGCGGGAGGTGTTCACCTTCGCGGAGTTCGCCGAGCGGTTCGACTGGGCCAAGGTCAACCCGGCCGGGTCGATCTTCAACCTCGACAA